>JBGPQQ010000143.1:0-7733 GCA_041489115.1 Vicinamibacteria bacterium
CGCTCGATGATCGAGTCGCCGCCGATTCCCACCGGGGGCAGCCCTTTCGCGTGCGCGCGGTCGATCTCCTCGAGGCTCTCGTAGTAGTCGGCGCCGAGGACGAGGCTGTTCCGGACCGTCGTCCCCTGCCCGATCCGGCTGCGGATGCCGATGACCGAGCGCTCGATCGACGCGCCCATGAGGATGCAGCCCTCGGACACGAGCGCAGCCTGCAGCGAGCAGCCCTCCACCTTCGTCGCGGGCAGGAAGCGCGGGTTGGTGTAGACGGGGCGCACCGCGTCGTAGAAGTCGAAGGGCGGCATCGGGTCGCACAGCTTGAGGTTGGCCTCGAAGTACGAGCCGATCGTCCCCACGTCCTCCCAGTAGCCGCGAAAGAAGTGGGCCTGCACGCGCATCTCGCCGATCGCCTGCGGGATGACGTGGCGGCCGAAGTCCACGAGCGCGGGGTCGGCCATCGCCTTGTCGAGCGCCTCACGGGAGAACATGTAGATCCCCATCGAGGCGAGGAAGCCGCGGCCGTGGCCCGGGATGTCGGACTCGAGCTCGGGCAGGCGGTCCGCCTTCGGCTTCTCCTCGAAGTGGACGATCCGCCCCTGCCGGTTGACCTTCAGGATGCCGAAGCCGGCGGCCTGCTCGGCGGCCACGGGAAGGACCGCCACCGTGGCGTCGGCCACGTGGCGCCGGTGGGTTTCCAGCATCTTCCGGAAGTCCATCTGGTAGAGCTGGTCCCCGGAGAGGATGAGCACCTCGCGGCTGCGGTGGCTGCGGAAGTGCCACATGCTCTGCCGCACCGCGTCGGCGGTGCCCTGGAACCAGTCGGGGCTCTCGTCCGTCTGCTCGGCGGCGAGTGTCGTGACGAAGGCCGAGGTGAAGATGTCGAACTTGTAGGTCATCGACACGTGCTTGTTGAGGCTCTCCGAGTTGTACTGGGTCAGCACGAAGATGCGGCGCAGGTTCGAGTTGAGGCAGTTGCTGACCGGGATGTCGATGAGCCGGTACTTGCCGGCGATGGGAACGGCGGGCTTGGAGCGCTGCCGTGTGAGCGGGAAGAGCCGGGTCCCGCGGCCGCCCCCGAGGATGACGGCGAGGCAGTCGTTCATGACGCGGCGATTCTCCCACGCGGCCGCCGAACGATGTCAAGGTGCCGATGACTCTGGTAGGCTCGCCCCGATGACGGACCCCCTCTCTCCCGGTCGCCCCAGCCTTCCCGTCCGCGCCGCGGCCGGGGCCTGGCACGTCCCCGCCGGCTTCGGCTTCCTGGCGAAGCGGCCGGGGCTCTGGGCCTTCGCTGCCCTGCCCGTCGTCCTCGCGGTCGTCCTGGTCTTCCTCGGTCTCGTGCTCGGCGTCTTCATGGGCGCGCGGGTGGAGGCGCGCTTCGCTCCGGCATCGGGGAGCGTGCCGGTCTGGCTCGAGCTGCCGGTCAGCCTGCTCCTCTGGACGGCCACCCTGGGCTCGGGCGTCTTCCTGGGCCTCGGAATGGCGCTGGCCCTGGCCTCGCCGATCCTCGATCGGCTGTCCCGGCAGGTCGAAGAGCGAGCCCGTGGACGCGCGGGCGACAGCGGCAAAGGGTCCCGGTGGGAGGCCGCCCAGGCGTTCCGCGGCTCGCTCTACTTCCTCGCCGCCGCCCCTGGCGTCTTCCTCCTGGGCCTCATACCGGTCGTCGGCCCGTTCCTCTCGGTGGCCTGGGGGGGTCGCGCGGTGGCGTTCCAGATGACCGACCCGGCTCTGACGCGCCGCGGGCTGTCCTTCCGCGAGAAGCGCCTCTGGCACCGCGCATGGCGGGCCGAGAGCACGGGCTTCGGCCTCGCCGGGATGGTGGGGCTGCTCGTGCCGTTCGCGAACCTCGTCCTCGGCCCCGCGCTCGTCGCGGGGGGGACGCTCCTCGTCCTCGACCTCGAGGACGTGGACGCGGAGCGCCCCCGGCCGACGGTCTGAGCGGCCGCTCCTACGTGCCGATGCCGGTGGAGCGGCGCCGCATCTTCGTCTCCGGCTTCGCGAGCGTGACCTTCAGGTCGAGAGGCCGGCCGTCGCGCTGGACGGTCACCGTGACCTCCTTGCCTCCTTCGGCCGCGGCCACCGCGTCGCGCAGGTCGTCGCCGTCCTCGATCGCCTCGCTGCCGAGCTTGAGGACGATGTCGCCGGCCTTCATCCCCGCCTTGCCCGCCGGCCCGTCGGCGTCCACCGAGCTGACCAGGACGCCCGTCTTCCCCGGGAGCCTGAAGTAGCCGGCCAGCTGATCGCCGACCTCCATGTACTCGATGCCGAGCTTTCGGGGGCCGGGGCCGAGCAGCCGGAAGACCCTGTCGTGGCCGTCGTCGCTCCAGCTCCAGGCGTGCGGCATCATCGGCGCCCGCGGGGCCACGGGGGCGTGCGGCGGCGCGGGGGCCTCGGGCGGCTCCGGCACCTGGACGTCGAACTCCGGCATGTCGAATGCGAACTCGCGCATCCCGGGGAGATCGTCACCGCTGAAGACGCGGACGCGGCGCTTGCCTTCCGCGAGTGTCGCGGTGAGCTTCTGCGTCGCGCCGCCGCGGTTGACGTCGATCGCCACCGACCGGTCGGCCGGCGTCTCGCCGACGAGGCGGGCCAGGTGGCCGGCGCTCCGGACGGCCTCGCCGTCGAACCGCACGATGACGTCGCCCTCCTTGATCCCGGCCTTCTCCGCGGGGCTTCCCTCCTCGACCGAGCGGACCTTCGCCCCCCGCAGGTCGCCCTCCGTCTCGTCGAGGCCCACGCCCAGCACGCTCCCGCCGGCGTGGCGGACGATCACCCGCTTCTCGACCTTCTTCTCGTCCTGGTCCTTCTCCCCCGCCCGCACGTCCCCCGGCCCGAGGACCAGGCCCGCCAGGAGAATCGCGGGGACGGCCAGGGCCAGAGCGGCCAAACGCTTCATGGAACCTCCTTCGGTTGCCCCTGTTCGCCCTTGAGACGCAGGCGGGGGGTCCAAAGTCGGAGCGCACTTGCCGCCCTCGGCAGTCTGGGTGGCGTACCGGTAGCGGGGCTCGAAGACGTGCAGCGGGAGCGGCGCCCCCGGGAAGAGGACGACGTTCGGCAGCGGGAAGAGGGAGACGAGGCCGCTCAGTGCTGCGGGCCGCCGTCGCCCTCGGCCGTCTGGAACGAGTGGCCGCAGCCGCAGGTCGACTTGGCGTTCGGGTTCTTGATCGCGAACCCGCCGCCCATGAGGTCTTCCTTGTAGTCCACCTCGGCGCCCTCGAGATGGCGCAGGCTCATCGGGTCCACGATGACCTTGACGCCCTCGAGCTCGAGGACCTGGTCGCCGTCGGCGACCTCGTCGAGAACCATCCCGTACTGGAAGCCGGAGCAGCCGCCCCCCTGCACGTAGATGCGGAGGCCGCCCTGCGGAAGGCTCTCCTTCTCCTGCTCGATGATGCCCTTCACCTTGGCGGCGGCGTTGGCGGTCAGCGTGATCATGCCGGCGACTCTCCTTGCTATGGGTCCCCCACCGGGCTCTCATCCCGATGATCCACTCATCCTAGACCATCTGGACTATTTTGTGAAGTATCCCACCCCCGGACCCCGTATAATGACGGCCCCTTCGGGAGCCCCACCCGCTTGACGACGAGCGACCTCGACTCCGCCTCGCCCGACGCCCTGCTCGAGCGGCTCGCCGCCTCCGGGCTCCGCGGCCGGGGCGGGGGCTGGTTCGACGTGGCGCGCAAGTGGAAAGCGGTGCGGGCCGAGGGCGGGGAGCCGCTCGTCGTCGCGAACGGCGCCGAGGGCGAGCCGGGATCGTTCAAGGACCGCTACGTCATGCGGCGCCGGCCCGCCGACGTGGTCGCCGGCCTCGCGCTCGCCGCGCGGGCGGTCGGAGCGCTCGAGGGCCGCAGGCCGTGGCCGCGGCCCAAGCCGCCCCTGCCGGCCGCCGTCGGCTACCGGGGCCGGCCGACCCTCGTCCAGAACGTCGAGACGCTCGCCAGGGTGCCGCCGGCGATCGCCGACCCCGAGGCCTACCGCGGGAGCGAGACGACGCTCGTCACGCTCTGGGGCGACGTGCGGCGGCCGGGGGTCTACGAGGTGGCGCTCGGGACGCCGCTTCGACGCGTCATCGAGGAGCAGGGCGGCGCGACGGAGGAGATCGGCCTCGTCTTCCCCGGCGGCTCCGGCGGCCCTCCCCTCGGCGCGTCCGATCTCGACGTGCCCCTCGACCCCGAGTCGCTCCGCGCGAGGGGAACCGCGCCGGGCGCCGGCGCCGTCCTCGTGGTCGGCGCCTCCGCCTGCCCGCTCGCGGTGGCCGCCTCGGTGGCCGGCTTCTTCGAGCGCGAGAACTGCGGCCAGTGCCCTCCCTGCGCCGTCGGCACCGCGAGCCTCGCCCGCATCCTGCGCGCGGTCGAGGGGGGCGGCTCGCGCCCGCGCGACCTGCGCGACCTTCACGACGTGGGCGGCTTCATGTCCGGCCATGGCTACTGCGCCCACTGCCGCGTCGCGGCCGCCGTCGCCACGTCGATGGCGCACGGCTTCGCGGAGGCCGTCGACGCACACGTGAGCGGAGGCTCCTGCCCCTGGCCGGAGCGCCGGCATCCCGACCCCTTCGCCCCCGGCTCGCCCGAGCGCGCCGCGGTCGAGGCGGCGGTCCAGGAGCAGCTGCGGTGAGAAACGACCTGATCGTCCTCGGCCTCGCGACCGTCGCGTCGTACCCGATCGGCCTCTGGCTCCGCCAGCCCTGGCTGCTGCCGGTCCTGAACGCGCTGCCCGCCTACGTCGTGCTCGTCCACCGCCTGCGGAAGGGCGAGCGTGGGGGCGCGGTACGGGGAATGCTCTGGTGGGCGGCCACCCTCGCCATTGTCGGCACCATCGTCTTCGTGTGGTGGCCGGCGCCGATCGGGGGGCTCGTCCCGAACGGGCCCGCCTACAAGAGCGAGATGTTCGACTGGATCCGCACGGGCCGCGGCGCCGAGGGCAACGTCCGCCTCTTCCTCCCGGAGCACCTCGTGCACCTCGGGGCCTTCATCGTGGTCGGCCTCGGGACCGGCAGCGCCGGGGCGATCCTGATGGGCGCGGTGCTGATGAACTACATGTCGTACTACGTGGCGGCGCTCGCGAAGGCCGGGGTGCCGCCGTGGGCGGTGACCCTCCTCGGCTGGCAGCCGTGGGCGATCGCGCGCGTGGCGGCCTTCTCGACGCTCGGGGTGCTTCTCGCGGAGCCCCTCGTTTCCGTCGTGTTCCCCTCCGCGAAGGAGAAGCTCAAGGCCGGCACGCGCGCCGCCTACATCGTGGCCGCCATGAGCGGGATCCTGACCGACTGGTTCCTGAAGTTCCTGTTCGCTCCGACGTGGGGCCGGTGGCTGCGCGCCCTCCTTCCCTGACACGGGCCGCGGCCGGCGCGCCGCCTCGGCCGGACCTGATGCTAGGATCGTTGACGGCCCGAACGCACCGGAGAGTGAGATGCCCCGAGTCAGCCGTTCCGCGACGTCATCGCCTCGAACGGGGCCAGCCTGCCGGCGTGAACACAAGGAGACTGAACGCATGAAGAGAGCCGCGCGCCTCACCCTCGCCCTCGCCGCCGTCCTGCTCGCCGTGGCACCTCTCGCCCTCGCCGCCGACGCGCCGAAGCCCGTCGGCACCTGGGACGCGGTGGCCTCGACCCCGAACGGCGAGATGCCCTCGGTGATCACCATCAAGCACGTCGAGGGGGCGCTCAAGGCCGAGATCGAGATCGACGGCACGAGCCGCACCGTCACCGACGAGAAGCTCGAGGGCAACGTCTTCCGGATGAAGGTGCAGTACGAAGGCGGTGTGTACGACGTCGAGCTGAAGGTCGACGGCGACGCCCTCGAGGGCACCTGGCAGGGCGGCGGGTACTCCGGCACGCTGAAGGCGAAGCGCCGGCCGTAGGCCCGTTGGACTTCGACGCACCGCTCGACCCCGAGGAGGCCCGGCTCCGGCCGACGTACGCGGTCGTGAGCCTGGGCCGCCTCCGCGCCAACCTGGCCGCGGTGAAAGCCCACGCGGCCCCGGCCCGGGTCATGGCGATCCTCAAGGCGAACGCGTACGGCCACGGCCTCGAGGCCGTCGCCCGCTGCCTCGCCCCGCAGGCCGACGCTTTCGGGGTCGCCCTCGTCGAGGAGGGCATCGCCCTCCGGCGCCTCGGGGTCGAGAACGCCGTCCTGGTGATGGGCGGGATCTGGACGCGCCAGATCCCGCTCTTCCTCGAGAACCGCCTCACCTTCACCGTCCCCTCGGTCGCCCGCCTGCGCGACATCGAGGAGGCGGCGGCCGCCCACGGGGCCCGGGCGAAGGTGCACCTGAAGATCGACACCGGCATGGAGCGGATCGGCGTCCACCACTACAGCGCCGAGGGGCTCCTCGAGTCGGCGGCGCGCTCGTCCCACGTCGAGGTCGAGGGCGTCTACACGCACTTCGCGAACGCCGACGCCGAGGACCTCTCCCACGCGCGGCTCCAGCTCGAGCGCTTCCAGGAGGTCCTCCGCTTCTACGAGCGCCGCTCGCTGCCCCTGCCCGTCCGCCACGTCGCCAACTCCGCCGCGCTCCTGCGGATGCCCGAGGCGCGCCTCGACCTCGTGCGCGTCGGCATCCTGCTCTACGGCGTCTACCCCTTCGCCGGCGCACCCCGCGCCGTGGAGGTGAAGCCGGCCCTCTCGTGGCGGTCGCGGGTCGTCTACTTCAAGGTGGTCGAGGCGGGCAGCCCCGTCTCCTACGGCTCGACATGGAAGAGCGACCACGAGGTGCGCCTCGTCACCGTGCCCGTGGGCTACGGGGACGGCTACTTCCGCAGCATGTCGAACCGGGCCGAGGTCGTGCTCCGTGGGAAGCGCCACCCGCAGGTCGGCCGCATCTGCATGGACCAGGTCATGGTGAACATCGAGTGGGGCGAGGCCTGGAACGGCGATGAGGTCGTCCTCATCGGCGAGCAGGGCGGGGCGTGCGTCACCGTCGAGGAGCTCGCCGGCTGGGCCGGGACGATCCCGTACGAGATCCTCACTGCCATCAATGCCCGGGTGCCGAGGTTGTACGAGCCTTAGGCCCTTCCGTCACCGCCGGGAGCGGAATCCTCCGGGCCCGCTGCCGGTGAGCGGCGGCCCGGGCTTCTTCCCGCGACGACCCGTTCGTCCACGCGTGGCCCTACCTCGTGGTCGAGCTTGACGCCGCGGATGCTGCCCCCTATACTGCGCGGATCATGCACCAGATGCCGGTTCACACCACCGCTCGAAAGTGGGCCACTCGAAAGCGCACGAGTCGCCTCGTCGGCGGTGTGGGTGGCTCGCACCCGATGCCCTAGAGCAAAGCACTCATCGGGATCACCCGAGCCCGCCGACGCGGTGAAAGCCGCCGGCGGGTTTCGTGTTTTCAGGGCCTCTTCGAAGGCCCGGAGCGAGGACGATGCGGAAGCGGATCGAGGTCGGGGTGCTGGGCGCCACGGGCATGGTCGGCCAGCAGTTCATCAACCAGCTCGCGGGGCATCCCTGGTTCG
Organism: Vicinamibacteria bacterium; assembly: GCA_041489115.1. GTDB lineage: Bacteria > Acidobacteriota > Vicinamibacteria > Fen-336 > Fen-336 > DATBSL01. Next base: position 7,451 of record JBGPQQ010000143.1, read on the forward strand.
AGCTCGCGTGGCTCGCCGCCAGCGAGCGCTCCGAGGGGAAGCGCTACGCGGACGCGGCGCCCTGGCGGCTCGACACAGAGGTCCCGGAGGGGATCGCGGATCGCACGGTCGAGCCCGCAACGCCCGGGGTCGGCCCGCGGCTCGTCTTCTCGGCCCTCGACGCGGGGGTCGCCGGCGAGCTCGAGCGGGCCTTCGCGGACGCGGGACACCTCGTGGTCAGCAACGCGCGGAACCACCGCATGGACCCGACGGTGCCGCTGCTCGTGCCGGAGGTGAACGCCGA
>JBGPQQ010000144.1:0-7707 GCA_041489115.1 Vicinamibacteria bacterium
AGGCGGGGATCGCGAGCGAGGAGTTCCACACGGCGAGGCCGCAGGCGAGCCCGAGGCCGAGCGCACTCCCGACACCGAGCGTGGCCCTCTCCCGCGGCGGCGCGGCCAGCGCCGCGACGAGCGGGAAGCCGGTGACGAGGGGCATCAGGAAGTTCGGCGGCGGGCCCGTGGCCGTCATCAGCGCCATGTAGGGCGTCCCCCACGCGGCGAGGAGAGCACCCGCCCAGCCGGCCGTCGGCCCGCCGAGGCGGCGCGCCAGCAGGCCGACGAGGACGACGAGAAGGAGAGCGCAGAGGAGCTCGTACAGGCGGTAGGCGGCGTGGTGCGGCAGCACGGCCAGCAGCGGCGCGAGCAGGTAGGCGTCGAGGGCGCCGTTGTAGGGCTGGTTCCAGAGCGTCGTCGCGAGCTCGCCCCCGAGGACGTGGCGGCCCATGAGCAGGAGGATCGCGTCGTCGTTCGAGACCGGGAGGTGGAACGTCACACGGTGGAGCGGCCCCCGCGCCGCCACGAAGGCGGCCACGAGCGCGAGGACGGCCAGCCACCGGCGCGCGGTCGGGCCCACGGGCGGAAGTGTACCCTTGACAAGGACCGCCCTTCGGGTGTCGTCTTTCGACAGGGGGCAGGCCATGACACGCTCGATCGAGGCGCTGGTCGAGGAGCAGGCACACCGCTGGCAGCTCCGCCGAGAGGAGCGACTCACGGAGTCGCGGCGGCCTGTCGTGACCGTCTCGCGGCTGCACGGGGCCGGAGGCGGCGAGGTCGCGAAGGCGCTGGCCGCCGGGCTCGGGCTCGACCTCTTCGACCGCGAGATCATCCAGCGGATCGCCGAGAGCACCCACCTGAGCGAGCGCGTGGTGTCGTCGCTCGACGAGAAGGACAAGGAGCTGCTCACGGACTGGCTGGCCTCGATCGCCAGCCGCAGCTACCTGAGCCTGGCCGAGTACCGCTACCACCTCTCGCGGATCGTGGGCGCGATGGCGCACCACGGCGGTGCGGTCATCCTCGGGCGCGGCGCGCACCTCATCCTGGGCCAGGGCGAGGCGCTGCGCGTTCTCGTGGTGGCGCCGCTCGAGACGCGGGTCCGGGCGGTGATGGAGCGGGAAGGAATCGGCGAGCGCGAGGCGCGACACCGCATGCTGTCGGTCGAGGCCGACCGGAAGGCGTTCCTCATGAAGCACTTCCACACGGACTTCGCGGACCCCACGACTTTCGACATGGTGCTGAACACCGCCGTCCTCGGGATTCAGGGGGCGTGCGCCGTGATCGGGGCGGCCGTCGAGAGGCTGCCGGCACGGCCCTCCCCGGTCGCGCTCGCCCGCTGAGAGGCGGCGCCGGCGTTTGACGCGTTCGGGCCGCCCGCTTAGCCTCAGTGGATGCCGAAGACCCCCCTCCGAATGGCCCGCCGACTCCCGGGGGCAAGCCGCGCCCTCACCCTGCTCCTGGCCGCCTCCCTCGCCCTCGCCGCCTGCTCCCGGTCCGGCGGCACGGCGTCGTCGCCCGGCACCTCCGCGACGGCGGCCCCGGTCGCCGGCGGGCCCGCCACGGCCGCCCCGTCCCGGGCGACCGTGTCCGGCGTCGGCGTCGTCGCCGAGGTGAATGGAGCGCCGGTGATGGCTTCCGAGCTCGACGCGAAGGCGGCCAGCCGCCTCGTGGCGGTGCGCCACGAGGAGTACGAGATCCGCAAGCAGGCGCTCGACGAGCTGATCGCCGAGCGCCTGGTCGCGGCCGAGGCCGCGAGGCGCAAGCTCTCCGTCGAGGACCTCCTGCGCCAGGAGGTGGACGCGAAGGCCTCCGCCCTCCCGGCGGCCCAGGTCGAGACCATCTACGCGCAGAACAAGGCACGCTTCGCCGGGCAGACCCGCGCCGACGCCCTCGCGCGCATCCGGGAGGTGATGGGTCAGCGCGCGAAGGCGGAGCGGCGAGCGGCCTGGGAGAAAGGGCTGCGGGACGCGGCGCGGGTGGCGGTCCGGCTCGAGGCCCCCCGGGCCGCGGTCGTGATCCCCGCGGGCGCCCCCTCGACCGGCCCGGCCGGCGCCCCGGTAACGCTCGTGGAGTTCACGGACTACCAGTGCCCCTACTGCCACCGTGCCCAGGCCGTAGTCGACCAGGTCCTCGCGCGCTACTCCGGGAAGCTCCGCTTCGTCCACCTGGACTTCCCCCTCGACGGGCACCCGGGGGCGCTCCCCGCGGCGCGGGCCGCCCGCTGCGCCGCGGAGCAGGGCAAGTTCTGGGAGTACCACCGGAGCCTGATGACGGCCCCCGGGTCTCTCGACGCCGCCGACCTCGCGGGCCGCGCATCCGCCCTGCGGCTGGACGAGACCTCCTTCGGCGCGTGCCTGTCGTCGGGCCGCCACGACACCGCCATCCAGGCATCGCTCCGGCAGGGCGAGGAGCTGGGCGTGACCGGCACCCCGGCCTACTTCGTCAACGGCCGGATGCTCTCGGGCTCCCGCCCGATCGAGAGCTTCGAGGAGCTCATCGACGCCGAGCTCGCCGGGCGTTAGAGCCCACATTTTCTCTGGACATCGCCGCGAGGACCGCTACACTCAAGAACTGCGCACGGAGAAGAGCGCAGGAGGTGGTGGGGCAAGTTGCAGACTGAGCTGCGGGCGTGGACGGTCAAGGACTCCATCGAGCTGTACAACGTCGGCGGGTGGGGTCGGGACTTCTTCACCATCAACGAGGCCGGCAACATCGAGGTCACGCCCGCCGGGCCGGGGTCGCTCCCGATCGACCTCAAGGAGCTCGTGGACGACCTCCGCAGCCGCGGGCTCAACCTGCCGGTCCTCATTCGCTTCTCCGACATCCTGCGCACGCGCGTCGAGCAGCTCTTCGGCGCCTTCCAGCAGGCGATCGCCGAGAACGACTACAAGGGCACCTTCCGCGGGGTCTACCCGATCAAGGTGAACCCGCAGCGACACGTCGTCGAGGAGCTGATGGAGTACGGGCGGCCCCACAACCTAGGGATCGAGGCGGGCTCCAAGCCGGAGCTCCTCGTGGCGCTCGCGCTTCAGGAGAACCCCGAGGCGCTCATCCTCTGCAATGGCTACAAGGACCGGGCCTTCATCGAGACGGCGCTCCTCGCCCAGAGGTTCGGCCGGAGGGTCGTCATCACCTTGGACCGCGTGGGCGAGCTGGACACGATCCTCGCCGCCGCCGCGGAGCTGGACCTGCGGCCGGTGATCGGGGTCCGCGCGCGGCTGACCACGAAGGGCGCCGGCAAGTGGGTGGAATCGACCGGCGACCGGTCCAAGTTCGGGCTCACCACCGCCGAGATCGTGTCCGCGGTGGAGAAGCTGCGCTCGGTCGGGATGCTCGACTGCCTGCAGCTGCTGCACTTCCACATCGGGTCGCAGATCACGAACATCCGCGCGGTCAAGGACGCGCTGCGCGAGTCGAGCCGCATCTACGTGGAGCTCCACGGCCTCGGCGCGAACATGCGCTACCTCGACTGCGGGGGCGGCCTCGGCGTCGACTACGACGGCAGCCAGACGAACTTCCACTCGTCGGTCAACTACACGCTCGCCGAGTACGCGGCGGACATCGTGAGCCAGGTGGCCGAGGCCTGCAACGCGCGCGGGGTGCCCCACCCCGACCTCGTCACCGAGTCGGGCCGGGCCCTCGTGGCCCACCACTCCGTCCTCGTCTACAACGTCCTCGCCACGAACGAGATCCTCGCCGGGCACAACCCGGAGCCGGCGGGCCGCGGCGAGCACCCCGTGATCCACCAGCTCTCCGAGACCTACTCCGGGGTCTCGCGCAAGAACTTCCAGGAGGCCTACCACGACGCGCTCCAGATCAAGGAGGAGGCGATCACCGCGTTCAACCTGGGCGTCCTGGACCTGAAGGCCCGCGCGCGGGTCGAGGAGCTCTTCTGGGCGACGTGCGCGAAGCTGCTCAAGATCGTCCGCGAGCTGCCCTACGTGCCGGACGAGCTCGAGGGCCTCGAGAAGCAGCTCAGCGACACCTACTACTGCAACTTCTCGCTTTTCCAGTCGATGCCCGACCACTGGGCGGTGAAGCAGCTCTTCCCCACCATCCCGATCCATCGCCTGAACACGCAGCCCCTGCGGCGCGGCATCGTGGCCGACCTCACCTGCGACAGCGACGGGAAGATCGACGAGTTCATCGACCTGCGGGACGTGAAGGGCTTCCTCGAGCTCCACAGCCCGAACGGGGGCGAGTACCTGATCGCCTCGTTCCTGGTGGGGGCCTACCAGGAGATCCTGGGCGACCTCCACAACCTCTTCTGCGACACCGACGCCGTGCACGTGCGGATCGACGGCGACGACTACCGCGTCGACCACGTGGTCGAGGGCGACTCCGTGGCCGAGGTGCTCTCCTACGTGCAGTACAACAAGGAGGACCTCGTGTCGCGCGTGCGCCGCGCGGTCGAGGCCGCCCTGCGCGAGAAGCGCCTCAGCATCCCCGAGTCGGGCCGCTTCATGAAGCGGTACGAGGAAGCCCTCGAGGGCTACACCTACCTCTCGCTCAACGAGTAGGCCGCCACGCCCTCGCGGGGCCGGGAGGCACCCCGTGGCCGAAGCGACTCCCTCCACGCCGCTCACGACGATGGCCCGGATCGAGGTGCCGCTCGTGTGCGGGGCCATGTACCCCTGCAGCAACCCCGAGCTCGTGGCCGCGGTGTCGGAAGCGGGCGGGATCGGCATCGTACAGCCCATCTCGCTGACCTACGTCCACGGCCACGACTTCCGCGAGGGCCTGCGCCTCATCCGGCGCCTCACCACGAAGCCGATCGGCATGAACGCGCTCATCGAGCAGTCCTCGAAGACCTACCGCCAGCGCATGGAGCGCTGGATCGACGTGGCCCTCGAGGAGGGCGTGCGCTTCTTCGTGACCTCGCTCGGCAACCCCCGCTGGGTGGTGGACCGGGTTTCCCCCCTCGGCGGCGTCGTATACCACGACGTCACCGAGCGCAAGTGGGCGGAGAAGGGCAAGGACGGCGGCGTGCACGGCCTCATCGCCGTCAACGACCGGGCCGGGGGCCACGCGGGAGGCCGATCGGCCGGGGCACTGCTCGAGGAGCTTCTCCCGCTCGGCCTCCCCGTCGTCTGCGCGGGCGGGATCGGCAACGAGGGTGATTTCGCCCGCGTCCTGCGCTTGGGCTACGCGGGCGCGCAGCTCGGCACGCGCTTCATCGCGACGCCCGAGTGCCGCGCGAGCGAGGCCTACAAGCGCGGGATCGTCGAGGCAGGCGAGAAGGACATCGTGCTCACCGAGCGGCTCACCGGGGTGCCCGTCGCGGTGATCGAAACGCCGTCGGTGCGGCGCCTGGGGACGAAGGCCGGGCCCGTCGCGCGCTGGATGCTCCGCGGCCGCCGCACCAAGCGCTGGATGCGGACGCTCTACGCCCTGCGCTCGCTGTGGGCGCTCAAGCGCGGGCTCCTCCGCGACTCGCCGGACCGCGACTTCTGGCAGGCCGGGAGGAGCGTCGCCGGCATCGACCGCATCGAGCCTGCCGGCGAGATCGTGCGCCGCTTCGCCGCGGCCTGGCGGGCCCAGGCCGCCGCCTGAGCCCGGGCGCCGGTCCTGGCTCCCTCCGGGAGTCGTGCCGGTCGGCTCAAGGCTCTTTTCGCTGTGATTTAAAGCACTTGTACACCAACATCTAAAGTGCTACTGTACCTTTCATCGTGAAGTTGCAGGAGGGCCAATGAACCTCAGACATCTGGCACTCTCGAGTGCCTGGCTGGTCGCGGGCGTGACGCTCGTCCAGTGCGGGGCGAGCTCGACCTCGCCCACCGGCAATCCGACTCCGCCCGTCGTGACGCCCACGCCGACGCCCACGCCGACCGCGACCCCGACGCCGAGCTCGGGCCTCCCCCCGGGGATGACCTGCAGCCCGACCCCGCCGCCGATCCTCCGCATGCATCTCAAGGTGCACTCGACTGTCGGCGGGCGCATCGTCCTCGACTCGAAGCCGCTCGTGGCCAACATCGACCACTACTGCGACCGGGTGGGGTTCGGCGACTGGAAGTTCTGCGACACGCGCCCGGAAGGCGACCCGGAGCGCGTGGCCTGCGACTACCTCGTCACCGGCAAGGCGGAAGACACCGGCCGCTGGGGGCCGACCTGGTTCTACGGCAGCGACCTCTGCGCGTACTTCCCCGACAGCTGCGCCAACCACCCCACCGAGCAGTTCATGGCGATCGCGAAGGCGAAGGGCACGTTCGAGGCCTGCGCCGAGGACTGGCCGGTGGCGTCCAACGGCACGCGCTGCGGCACGATCGACATCAAGTAGGCGCGGACGAGGCGGGGGTCTAGCGCCCTCACCGGCGCGCCGGCGCCGTGTTCGCCGACACGCAGTCTCTGAGCCCCAGCTTCCGGAAGATCGCCATCGCGGGGCAGGCGTTCGTGAAGGCCGACTGGAAGAGGTTCAGTCCCACGAAGGCGGTGAAGAGGAAGAAGCCGGGGTGGACCCAGTAGCCGAGGGCCACCGAGAGCACCACGAAGAACCCGGCTAGCCCCCGAACACCCGCCTGCACATCCGCGGGGGCCAGAGCACGCAGCGCACGTTCGATCGTCATTGTCTCGTTCTCCTTCTGTTGCCGAACCCGCCTCAGGCGGTGACCGCGGGCGCGAGGCCCTCCTGCCGCAGCTCTTCGGCGCGGCCGCGGCGGGCGATCAGGTAGTAGAGGACGGGAACCGTCACCGGGGAGAGGATCACCGCGGCGATCGAGCCCATCATCAAGCTGATGGCGAGACCCTGGAAGATCGGGTCGAAGAGCATCACCAGCGAGCTCACCACCACGGCGGCGGCCGTGAGCAGGATCGGGCGGAAGCGCAGCACGCCCGCCTCCACCACCGCCTCCTCGAGCGACATCCCCTGCCGCAGGCGCAGCTCGGTGAAGTCGACGAGGATGATCGAGTTCCGCACGATGATCCCCGCCCCCGCGATGAAGCCGATCATCGAGGTCGCGGTGAAGAAGGCCCCGAACATCCAGTGCCCGGGCAGGATCCCGATGAGCGACAGCGGGATGGGCAGCAGGATCGCGAGCGGCACGGCGAACGACTGGAACCAGCCGATCACGAGCACCGCGATCAGGACCAGCACGATGGCGAAGGCGATCCCGAGATCCCGGAAGACCTCGTAGGTGATCTGCCACTCGCCGTCCCACTTCATGGCCGACCGGTCGGAGGTCTCGGGTGCCTCCACCGAGTATCGCTCGAGCCTTGCCCCGTCCGGCAGATTCAGGGCGTCCAGCTTCTCGTTGAGGGCGAGGATCGCGTAGACGGGGCTCTCCCTCTCCCCCGCGAGGTCGCCCATCACGTAGACGACCGGCTTCAGGTCCTTCCGCACGAGGGGCGGGGGCTCCGGGGTGCTTTCGACACGGGCGAGCTCGCCGATCGAGACCTGGCCGCCCATCGGCGAGTCGACGCGCAGTGAGAGGCGGCGCTCGCGGCTGGCCCGGTCGGCCGCCGAGAGGCGGACCCGCAAGGTGCGCGTGCGTTCGGTGAGCGTTGGATAGACGAAGTCGATAGGGGCCGAAAACGGCGCGCGGCCGGCCGCTTTCAAGACCGTCCGCTTCAGCGAGAAGCTGCTCGAGCAAAGCGGGATCTCGGTCGAGACGATCGACCTTTCGGAAATTTTCGGCCGGGCGCAGAAACTCGCCGATACCGACCCCGGGGTGAAGGCCAAGCTGGATGCGATCAACGCTTACGTGTCGACCAAGGGAGTCGCCGCTCCGG
>JBGPQQ010000145.1:0-7692 GCA_041489115.1 Vicinamibacteria bacterium
GGCGAGGCCGGCGAGGTACTGCGCGAGGGCGCGGCGCTCCTCCTCGGTGCCCGCGAACGGCGGCATCTCCTCGCGCACCTGCGGCAGCCGGCCGATCAGCTCGTAGAAATCGCCGGCTGCGCGGCCGCGCAGCCGGTCCGTGATCGGCCAGGCCGCCTCAGGGCCGTGGCAGGCCGAGCAGTGCTGCTCGAACGCCTCCGCGCCCCGGCCGGCCGGGGCCGGCGCCCCCAGGCCCGCGCGCGCGTCGCCCCCGAGGCGCGCGAGGTGGATCGCGAGGGCGCGCTTCTCGGCGGCCGTGCCCGCGAAGGGCGGCATGCGGCGCCCGAGCCAGGTCGCGACCCGCACCCCCGGGTCGGACCACGAGGCGGGCCGTCCGTCCGCGGTCACCGGCTTCGCCGCGGCGTCGAGGACCGCGAGGATCGCGGCGACGCTCTTCCCCCGGACGACCCGCCGGATACCGAGCTGGGCGCGCTCGGTGTGGCACACCGCGCACTCGAGCTTGAAGACCTCGCGCCCCGCCTCCGCTTCGAGGGCGGCCCGCTCCGCGGCAGGAAGGGCCTCGAAGGCCGGGTCGCCCGGCCGGTAGGCGGCGGGCACCGCCGCCCAGGGCGAGGTCGAGAGAACCCCGCGGCGCCCCAGGGCGTCGAGCGCGAAAAGGTCTTCCGCCGGCGCGGCCGCCCCCGGGGGTGGCGGCACGCGCACGCCGTTCACGAACATGTGGCGGTCGATCACCCACGGCTTGCGCAGCCCCTCGCGCACCCACTCGCCGCCGCCCATCGACACGATGCCGAGGGCCATGAGCAGCGAGGCTTCCAGGCGGCCGTAGCGGCGGGCCCGCAGCACCACGAGGGCGAGCGAGGCGACGACCAGAAGAACCGTCCCTGCCACCGCCACCCGCGCCGCCCCGCGCACGATGGGGTGCCCTGCGTTGACCGTGGCGAAGATCGCGCCGAGGAGCACGACGGGCGACGCGGTCTTCGCCCCGAGCGTCTCCGCGACGGCCACCCCCGCGCCGGCCGCGGCGGAGAGGTACCACAGCAGCGTGACCGGGACGAGGATCGCGGCGGGGGCGATCCAGCGCGTGGCGGACCAGCGGGCGACCCGCGCCTTCAGGTCGGCGTCCTTCAGGAACGAGGCGGCGAAGAGGACGTAGAGGCCGGCCAGGCCCACCGCCACTGCCGTTCGCAGCGCCACCATCGGCAGGTAGGTCGGGTTGAAGAAGCCGTCCGCGAAGCTCCGCGTCCTCACCCAGTTCCCGGACGTGAGCATGAAGGCGAGGATGCCGGCGATCACGACGAGGCTCGCCCACGCGGAGGCGAAGTAGACCCAGCCGACCCTCAGGTGGGTCTTCGGGTCGAGACGGTCCCAGCCGTAGTAGTAGACCATCGCCGCCGCGATCTCGGTGGCGAAGAAGGCCCACTCGATCGCCCAGGCCCAGACGAAGGTGGTGACGAGGGCGCTCGTCGCCTGGGGCTGGACGAGCGCAATCGTGAACCAGATGCCGACGCCGGTCAGGGCCCCGAGCACCAGGGTGAGGAGGATGAAGCCGCGGCTCAGCGCGCGCACGAAGCCGAGGAAGGCCTCGTCGCCCTCGCGCGGGGCCTTTCTCTCCGCGACGACGAGGAAGAGCCCCCCGCCGACCGCGAAGTGGGAGATGAACACGTGGAAAATCGCGACCGCGGCGATGAGCAGGCCGGGTGCGGGCAGCTCCCACACGGGGTAGTTCATGGAGACCTCGCTCGGTAGGGGGCCAGACTGAACCCGCCCCCGCCGGGCCGTCAATGAGGCGTAAGCATCAAGGCCGCGGGTGGGCCGAAGAAGGGTCGAGGGGACCGCGAAGCGGCACAACGCTCCAGGTGATGATGCGGTTGAGCGCAGCAGAGTCCTTGACCGCCGCACCGCTCAGCCCGACCAGTCTGCGGAAGACTCGCCGTCTGCCCTCTCGCAGAGCAGTTGATCCCGACGGATCGGACCGTTTGACCTATGGAGTCCCGCTGGAGGAAGATTCCGATCGTTTCCATCCTGCAGATGGGTCGGGCTCCCGGGACGACTCCCGGGTGAGCCGGGCTACCGTGCAGGCAATGGCAGAGGGAAGGCCGTCACCCTCTCCGGTGGCGGCCAGGAGGAGAGCGGAATGAAGAGACTCACGACGGTCGCAGCCGTCATCGCAGCGCTGCTAATGGGTGTGACGCTCGCCTCGGCTGCGCCCGCCAGCTACCTGATCGTGGCCAAGGGGCAGGGTCCGGCGAGCGCCGATCTGGACGACGCCGTTGCCTATGCGGGCGGCACGATCACCGCCAAGATCCCGGGCATCGGCGTGGTCGTGGCCTCGTCCGAGAACCCGGACTTCCTCATCCTGATCGGCAAGGACGCCCGCGTGCAGGAGGCCGCCGAGGACATTGAGGTGCAGTGGATCAACAACGAGAGGGCCGTTGAGGCTTCCGAGTCCGACCTCCAGGCCAGCGGCGTGAACTCCGAGCCGTACTGGGGCTACCAGTGGAACATCCGGCAGATCCACGCCGACCAGACGGCCGCGGCCGGCGACATGGGCTGGGGTGTGAAGCGGGCCCGTGTGGCAGTCGTCGACAGCGGGATCTGGAAGGACCACCCGGACATCAGTCCCAACCTGAACTGGGGCCTCAGCACGTCGTTCGTCCCCGGCGAGGGCGTGGTCCCGACAGTGGCCGGTTTCAACCACGGCACTCACGTTGCCGGAATCATCGCGGCACCGATCAACAACAGGGGAGTTCAGGGCGTCGCTCCCCTGGCAGAAATCGTGGCCGTGAAGGTGCTGAGCCAGGCTGGAAGCGGGGCGTTCTCGTGGGTCATCCAGGGGATCATGTACGCGTCGGGCCCCAACGTCCGGGCCGACGTGATCAACATGAGCCTCGGCGCCACCTTCGACCGCATCAACGCGGGCGGCGGTGGCGCGGGTCCCCTGATCTCCGCTCTCAACCGGGCGATCGATCACGCCACGGCGGCTGGCACCCTGTGCGTGAGTGCGGCGGGGAACGAGGGCGTGAACCTGAACAGCCGGCTGTGGTCCATTCCGGCGCAGTCGGGAAACGGCATGGCGGTCGCCGCGACAGGCCCGTACGGCCTCGCCAACTTCGACCGACCTGCGTCCTACACCAACTACGGCCAGTCGGTGATCAATGTCGCGGCCCCCGGCGGTGATTTCGCCAGCGCAGCGTACTACCCGTACGACATGGTGCTGAGCCCCGGAAGTGTAACGGGTTACTACTTCGCGGCCGGCACCTCGATGGCGGCGCCGCACGTCTCCGGCGTCGCTGCCCTGATCGTCGGCAAGTACGGCAAGATGTCGCCGTCGCAACTGAAGACCCGCATCCAGCAGACCGCCGACGACATCCTCAAGCCCGGCGCCGACCCCTACTCCGGGAAGGGTCGCATCAACGCGCTTGGAGCCGTGCAGTAGATCGCGCGGCTCACGCCTGAACGGGGCCGGCCGAAGCCGGCCCCGTTTCGTTTGCTCTCGCGAGCTCTTTTCCTGACCAATAGGGCTTTCGATCTGCGGCGCGCGGGTTCAAGCCGGGGCGGCGGTCGCCTCAACGCAGATCTTTAGGTTCCTGTCTTCCGGGGAGAACATGGATCTCGTCCACTTCTTTGTCGACTTCTTCTTGCACCTCGACCGGCACCTCGCGGAGGTGATCCAGGCGTACGGGACCTGGACGTACGCCCTCCTCTTCACCATCGTCTTCCTGGAGACCGGCCTCGTGGTGACGCCGATCCTCCCCGGCGACTCGCTCCTCTTCGCGGCGGGCAGCTTCGCCGCGCTCGGTGCCCTCGACATCGGGCTCCTCTTCGTTCTGCTCTCCGTCGCCGCGGTGCTCGGCGACACCGTCAACTACGCGATCGGCCACTACCTGGGGCCGAAGGTCTTCCACTACGAGCGCTCACGGTTCTTCAACCCCGAGCACCTCCGCAAGACCCACGCGTTCTACGAGAAGTACGGCGGCAAGACGATCATCATCGCCCGCTTCGTCCCCATCGTGCGGACGTTCGCGCCGTTCGTGGCGGGCATCGGCGCGATGAGCTACCTGCGCTTCCTGGCCTACAACGTGGTGGGGGGGATCCTGTGGGTGGCCGTCTGCCTCTTCGCCGGGTACTTCTTCGGCAACCTGCCCTTCGTGAAGAAGAACTTCAGCCTGGTCATCCTCGCGATCGTGCTCGTCTCGGTCTTGCCGGCGGTCGTCGAGTACGTGCGCCACCGGAGGGAGGCGAGGCGCGCCGCGGCAGCGTAGGCGCCGCTTGACGACGAAGGGGGCGGGCGCGAGGATGCCCGGGACGTCATGGAGCCGCTGAAGATCGGCATCACCGGCGTGCGGGGCGTCGTGGGACAGACGCTCACCCCGGAGCTCGTCGTGCGCTTCGCCGAGGCCTTCGGGTCCTACCTGGACGGCGGCCGCGTGCTCGTCTGCCGCGACCCCCGGCCCTCGGGACCGATGGTGCAGGCCGCCGTCACCGCCGGCCTCCTCTCCGTCGGGTGCGAGGTGGTGGACCTCGGCATCTGCCCGACCCCGACCCTCCAGCTCGCCGTGCCCTGGCTCGGGGCGAAGGGCGGCGTCTCGATCACCGGCGGCCACAACCCGCCCGAGTGGAACGCGCTCAAGTTCGCGCGCGGCGACGGGCTCTACCTGAGCGCGATTCAGGGCGAGGAGCTCCTCGACATCTTCCACCAGGGGGCGGTCGAGCGCGTGGGCTGGGACCGGCTGAGGACGCGCGTCGAGGAGCAGGACGCGATCGACCACCATCTCGCGGCCCTCGCCGCCCGATTCGACGCGTCGGCCGTGCGGGCGCGCCGGCTCCGGGTGGCGGTGGACTGCGGGAACGGTTCCTGCGCGCGCCTCGTCCCCCGCTGGCTCGAGGCGCTCGGCTGCGAGGTGCTGCCGATCAACGACGACCCCTCGCTGCCCTTCGCCCGTCTCCCCGAGCCGTCGGTCGCGACCGCGGCGCAAGCCCGGGCGATCGTGCTGGCGGGCCACGCCGACCTCGGCTTCGTGCTCGACGCCGACGGCGAGCGGCTGAGCCTCGTGGACGAGACGGGCCGTCCCCTCTCCGAGGAGCGGACCCTGCCGCTCGCGGCGGAAGCCGCCCTCACGCGGCGGAAGGGGCCGGTCGTCACCAACGTCTCCACCACCGGCCTCGTCGAGCGCGTGGCCGCCCGGCACGGAGCGACGGTCGTCCGCACGCCGGTCGGACAGGCCTTCGTCTCGGAGGCGATCCTCGAGCACGGCGCCGTCATCGGCGGCGAGGGCAACGGCGGGGTGGCCGTGCCCGAGATCCAGGCCACCCACGACAGCGCGGCGGCGATCGGGCTGCTGCTCGAGCACCTCGCCCACGCGGGCCGGCCGCTCTCCGCGCTCGACGCCGACCTGCCCACGCTCGTGATGCGCAAGCTCGCGCTGCCCGTGGCCCCGCGGCTCCTCTTCTCGGCCTTGCAGGAGTTCCGCGAGGCGGTCGGGGAGGTCGAGGGGGCGACGGTGGACCAGACGGACGGCGTCAAGATCCTCTGGCCCGACGGCTGGGTCCACGTCCGGGCCTCGAACACGCAGTCGCTCCTGCGCGTGATCGCGGAGGCGGACGACGCGGGGCGGGCGCAGGAGCTCGCCGACTGGGCGCGCGAGCGCCTGCGGATCTGAGGGAGAGATGCGGGCCATCCCCACGCTGAAGATCAGCATCTCGGGCGTGCGCGGGGTCGTGGGCGACTCCCTCACCCCGGAGCTCGTGGCCCGCTTCGCCCAGGCTTTCGGCACCTGGGTGGGCGGCGGGCGCGTCGTCATCGGGCGCGACCCGCGCACGTCGGGCGAGATGGTGCGGCAGGCCGTGATGGCCGGCCTCGCCTCGAGCGGCTGCCGAGTGAGCGACCTCGGCGTGGTGCCCACCCCGACCGTCCAGCTCCTCGTGCGGCAGCTCGGCGCGCAGGGCGGCATCGCCATCACCGCCAGCCACAACCCCCCGGAGTGGAACGCCCTCAAGTTCGTGGGCGGCGACGGGCTCTTCCTGAGCGCGGCCCGGGGGCGCGAGCTCCTCGACATCTACCACCAGGGCGACTACGCCAAGGCGAAGGGCGCCGACCAGCGCACGCCCGAGCGCATCGCGGACGCGGTGGAGCGCCACGTGCGCGCCGTGCTCGAAGGCGTCGGCCCGCTCCCGGCCGGACGCCCTCTCCGCGTGGTGGTGGACCCCGGCGGCGGCGCCGCCTCGCTCGCCGCGCCCCGCCTCGTCGAGGCCCTCGGGGCCGAGGTCTCGGCGATTCACGCGACCGCCGACGGCCGCTTCCCGCGCCCGGCGGAGCCGGTGGCCGAGAACCTCGGCGCCCTCGCCGAAGCCGTCCGGGCGCGACGCGCCGACGTGGGCTTCGCCCAGGACATGGACGGCGACCGCCTCGCCATCGTGGACGAGGCGGGCCGCCCGATCGGTGAGGAGCTGACCCTCGTCCTCGCCGCCGACGAGGTGCTGCGGCGGACGAAAGGCCCGGTCGTCGCGAACCTCGCCACGACGGACGCCGTCGACGCCATGGCCGCCCGCCACGGCTCGCCCGTCTTCCGCACGCGGGTGGGCGAGGCGAACGTCGCCGAGGGGATGCGACTGCACCACGCGGTGATCGGCGGCGAGGGCAACGGCGGCGTCATCTGGCCCGCGGTCAACTTCGCGCGCGACAGCCTGGTCGGGATGGGGCTCGTGCTGCACCGCCTCGCCGGGTCGGGACGGCCCGTGTCCGCGCTCGCGTCGGAGTACGACCGCTTCCGCGTGGTGAAGCTCCAGCGGCACTGCCCGGCCGAGCAGGGGCGGACGATCCTGGCGCGCGCGCGGGAGGCGTGGGCGGGCCGGCCGGTGGACCTCACGGACGGCGTGAAGGTGCGGCTCGAGGACGGCTGGTTCATCCTGCGCGCGTCCAACACCGAGCCGATCGTGAGGGTGATCGCCGAGTCGACGACCGAGGAGCGCGCCCGCGCCATCGCGGAGAGCGTGCTCGCGGACGTCGCGTCCTGGCTCTGACGCCGGGGCGGTGCCGCTTTCTCAGGGTATGTGGACCTGCAGGCGTCCGAGGAGAGACACGTAGTTGCCGCTCCTCCCCGGCTCCGGCGCGCGCAGGGCGTTGCCGTACCTCTCGACGACCAGGTCGCCCATGACGCGCAGGAAGGAGCGCCCGCGCTCCCTCGGGCTAGATGAACCGCTTGATCCGCGGCCAGAGCTCGGCGAGAGGGCGCCTCGGGCCGCGGACGACCCAGATCGAGCGGCCGTCCTCGTAGGGCATGCAGTCCACGCAGCGGGACACGGCGCCGAGCTGCACGTCGTTGAACAGCTCCTCGAGGCGCTCGCGCCGGTCGCCGATGACGACGAGCACCTCTCCCGTGCAGGCGCCGGGCCCCCACAGCCAGTAGCTGTTGTGAGCCGAGATCGCGGGCGGCAGGTCGAGGTCGCGGGCGAAGTACTCCACGGCCCCCGCCTCGCCGTAGTTCTGCCCGAACACGCAGGCCCTCGCCCGCTCCTCGGCCCGCAGGGTGCGGACGACACCCGCCACCGCCTCCGCCATCGCGCGCCAGCCGTGCATGTCGGCGTAGAACTGCGGGAGACGGCCGACCGCGTGACGCTCCTCGGTGCCGGGCTTCTGGCCGAGCGCCGCGGCGTAGCGCACGAACACCTCCACCGGCAGGACGGGCCGTCCGA
>JBGPQQ010000146.1:0-7674 GCA_041489115.1 Vicinamibacteria bacterium
CGGCCAGTCTAGCTCAGGGCCCTTCCCACAGGCTTGTCCCGGGCCGCTGGCTCCGCCACGCGTACCAGAGCGCGGTCGTCACGAGGAGCCCCTCCAGCGTCCGACCCGTCAGGGGCCCGGAGACCGCCCGGCCCGTCATGGGGTCCCACACGCTACCGGTCTCCGCGTCGCGCAGGGTGTCTCCCGCGGCGGCGAAGGTGAGCGTATGCCCCGCCGTCGTCCGGCGCAGAGCGCGTACCGTGATCGCATCTTCGGCGAGGAACACGACGATGGGCTCGCCGTCGAGCTCGTCGTTCACGACGCGCGGCCCCGCGAGCCTGCGCAGCAGGTAGGCCCGGGAATGGTGCCGCCCCTCGACCCCGGCCACCAGGTCCTCGTTGCGGACGGCCCCGCCGCCTCCCAGCGTGATCCGCGCCATCGACTCCTCGGTGAAGTGCCGGCGCGCCGGGAGCCTGGCGTCGGCGTAGACCGTCGTGTCCGGGTGGAGGCCGCGCCATCTCCCCCAGGTGGTGACCGTCGAGACTCGCTTGCGGAGGAGACGGCCCCCGAGCCGGCCGCGCGTCGCCCTTCCCGAGATCTGGCTCCAGTGGGTGCCGGTCTGCCGGTCGTAGAGGATGAAGACGCCTTTCTCGAGCCCGACCGCCCCCAGCTCCAGCGTGCGCCCGTCGAGCGAGCGGTCGTAGACGACGCCGGCGTGGGCGATGGGGCACCACGTCGCCGCGATCGCCTCGCCGCCCAGCGTGTCGTTCAGGGCCTCGTTCTGAGGCTCCCACATCAGGTTCACCGGGTAGGCGCGGGCTTCGCCGCCCACCACGACACCCAGGACCAGGTCGTCGTCGCGGAGGGCGGCCTGCCCGGCGGGGACGATCGTCAATCCCGACTTGATCGGGAATCCCGGCTCGTGCAGCTCCGTGTACCGGGACTGGTCGCGGTTCGTCCGCTCCTGGGCGGAGGCAGGTCCCGCCACCGCGAGGAGCAGGGGCGGAAGCACGGCCAGAAGTCGCTTGCCGGCCATGGGCTAGAGAATCCGATCGTCGGCGCGGGTGCCGCCGCAGAACCGGACGAGCGTCTCGGCGGTCGCGTCGAGGACGGCGTTCAGCCGGCCGAGGCTGTACCCCGCCGGGGCGTAGGCGACGACCAGCGCGTTCTTGGCCTCCAGGGTGATCATGGTCCGGGCCGAGTCGGAGGTCGGGTTGCCGAAAGGCCCCTCCGCGTCTACCAGCACGGGGCGCGCCTCGACGTTGACGAAGCCCTTGCGAATGCCCTCGTAGCCCTCGCCTGCGGTTCCCTTGCGGAGCACCACCGGCGGCTTGGCCCGGTCGAGGTCGTAGAGGCCGAACGGCAGCTGCTCGCGCAGCGAGACGAGGTTGAGAGCGTCCACGAGGGTGTTGATCCGGTAGAGCGTCTCCCCCTTGAGCGCGCGACGGAGGAGCGCCTCGTTCGACGGGCGCGTCTTGGTGGGGTCGATGCCCAGGGCCTTGTAGAGCGTCCGCGCGTCGGCGGCGCCCGGCACCTCGGAGCTCTTCCCCTCCCCGTAGCGCTCGCGGAACGAGGCGCAGGTGCGGTCCACCTCGGCGTCGAGGGCGGGGTCGCTCGCGCGGACGGAGACGCCGTCGAGGGTCAGAAGCCCGACCCGCGCGCGGCCGGCGACGTCGGGGGCGATCCGGAAGTCGAGCATGGGAGGGTTTCCTTTAGGGGGCCTCAGGGGGCCTTCGCCGCGGCGGGCGCGAGCGGCGCCTGGCCCTCGGTCAGGGTGACGTAGCGGTCGGCGGCGGCGCCGGGGAACCGGTCCACGTGGCCGCTCGGCCAACGCACCTCGATGGCGTCCACTCGCCTGAGACTGCCCAGGCCGAAGAGGAGGCGCGGGTCCGACGCCGTCAGGTAGCTGGCCCCGCCCAGGCGGGCGCGCACCTGCGTGCGCCCGCCGGCGGTCACCGCCACGCGCGCGCCGATCGCGTCCCGGCCGCTGCGGGTGCCGACGAGGCGCACGCCGAACCAGTGGTTTCGATTGCCGCCGTCGTTGCGCAGGAGGCGCGGCGGCTCGCCGACGCAGAGCAGGAGCACGTCGGGATCGCCGTCGTCGTCGTAGTCGCCGACGGCGACCCCCCGTCCCACGTGCGACACGCGCAGCGCCTCGCCACGCTGCGCGGCGACGTTCGTGAAGCGCCCGCCGTCGTTCTCGAAGAGGAACGGCGGGTCCGCGTAGCGGATCTCGGGCCAGACCCTCGCGACCGGCGCAAAGGGGTGTCCCGCGGCGATGAAGAGGTCGGGGTCGCCGTCGTTGTCGTAGTCGAGGAAGCGGGCCCCGAAGCTGCTGTGCTTGAACGTGGCCATCGCGAGGCCGGCCACGCTTCCCTGGTCCGCGAAGCGCATGCCGCCGGCGTTCCTGTGCAGGAACGTGCCCTGGTTGTTGAAGTTCGTGACCAGGAGGTCCAGCCGGCCGTCCCCGTCCACGTCCTCGGCGTCCGTCGCCATCGCCCCCGTGGTCCGGCCCGAGGGATCGAAGGCCACTTCCGCTTCCAGGGCGACCTCGCGGAACCGCCCGTCGCCGAGGTTCTTGAAGAGGAAGTTGGGCGCCGAGTCGTTCGTCTGGAACACGTCGATCCAACCGTCGTCGTCGAGGTCGGCGGCCACCACCCCCATGCCCTTCCCGACGAGCGCGGCGACGCCGGCCTTCGCGCTCACGTCCTCGAACGTGCCGTCGCCCCGGTTCCGGTAGAGGACGCTCGGCTGGCCCTGGAACCTCACGATCGAGCAGAAGGGATAGCCATCGATGATCTCGCAGGGGTAACGGCTCGTGCCCGGCTTCGTCGGGTCGAACTCAAGGTAGTTCGAGACGAACAGGTCGAGCCGCCCGTCCCGGTCGAAGTCGAGAAAGGTCGTGCTGCAGCCCCAGAGCCGGTTGTCGACCCCGGCCTTCGCGGTCACGTCGCGGAACGTGCCGTTGCCCTCGTTGTGGTAGAGGACACTCGTGCCGTGGGCCGAGACGAAGACGTCGGGCCGGCCGTCGTCGTCGTAGTCCCCCACCGCGAGGCCCATCCCCCGGCGCAGGCCGCGGATCCCCGCACGGTCGGTCACGTCCGTGAAGGTCCCGTCGCCGTTGTTGCGGAAGAGCGCGTCGCCCCGGCGGCCGGTGCGGGGATCGGGCTCGAGCGAGTTGGAGACGAGGTAGATGTCGAGCCGGCCGTCGCCGTCGTAGTCGAGGAACCCCCCGCCGCCGCCCATCGTCTCGACGAGGTTCCAGTCGCCGCGGGCCAGCCCGCACGCCCAGATGAGGCCGGCCTTCTCCGTGACGTCCACGAACAACGGGGCCGCACCCGAGGTCGGGTCGGGCCGCGCCGGCAGGGCGAGCGTCGCCGCGAGGCCGCCGGCGACGAGCGGCGCGAGGGCGTGAGCGGCCTTCACGGACGCGCCGGGTCCGCGGCCGGGGCGCCGCCGGGGGCGGGCCGCTGGCGCTGCTCCAGGTCCGCGAAGACGGCCCGCTCGCGGGCCGCGTCCTCCGCGCGACCGGCCCTCGCGTACGCCCGCGCGAGGGTGAAGTGCGTCTCGGGGCTCTCGGGGGCGAGCCGCACGGCCTCCTCGAGCTCGCGGATCCCCGCCGGGAGCTCGCCCAGCTCCACCAGCGCGCGGCCGAGGGCGTTGCGGGCCGCGAAGAGCGACGGGGCCAGCTCGACCGCCTTCGCCGCCTCCTCCTTCGCCCCCGCGTGATCGCCGCGCAGCAGCAGCTCGAACGCGATCTCGAGGCGCGCCATGACGTCGTCGGGCCGGAGCTCCACGGCCCGCCGCAGCTCGGCGAGGCCCTTCTCGCTGCCGTTGCGCAGCAGGAACACCCCGTACGCGTAGCGCACGCCGGGCTCGCCCGGGTAGGCGGCCACGACCTCCTCGTAGGCCTTCGCCGCCTCGACCCCCCGGCGCGCGAGGTGGTAGCTGCCCGCGCGCCCGAGCTTCTGCACCAGATCGCGGCGCTCCGGCGGGACCTCGGAGGGCAGCAGCGGCAGGCGCAGGAGCGCGAGGCCGGTCGCTTCGACGAGACCCGGCGCGTCGGGAGAGAGGCGCGAGAGCAAGGTGAGCGGTTGGACGGCCAGCTCGAACTGGCCGGTCTTCACGAGCCCGAACGCGAGGCGCGCCGCCGCCACGCGCTGCAGCTCGGCGTTCGCCCCGAGGCCGAAGTCGACGCCCTTCTGGATCCACTCGATCGCCCTCGGGTACTCGCCGCGGTCGTAGGCGCAGACCCCGCGGATCACCCAGCCGGCCCCGGCCTGGGGCTTGAGCTCGAGGAACTGCCCGAAGGCCGGGTCGGCCTCCTCGCACCTCTGCGACTCGTAAAGCAGCACGCCCAGGTACCACCAGCCCTCGTCCCAGTCGGCCCGAAGCGCCAAGGCGTTCCGGTAGAGGGCCACGGCCTCCGGGGTTCGCCCGGCGTCGCGGGCCTCGCGGGCACGGCGGGCGAGCGCGTCGAAGCTCTCCGCCGGCGCGGACGGAGCCTGGCCGGCAGGCGAAGCCAGGAGAAGCAGCAGCGGGAGGAGGGCGGCGGCCGGCATGGGGTCCCGACCCGGCGATTATAGGTCTTCAGGGCTCGCGGGGAGGGGCGGCTCCCTCGCGTGGGTTCTTGCCCCGGCGCGCGCCGTCGAGCGACTGGAAGACGGCGTTCGCTCGCTCGGCCTCGGCCTTGCGGCCGGCCTGCGCGTAGGCGCGCGCGAGCGCGAGGTGGATCTCCGGGATCCGGGGCGCCATGACGACGGAGGTTTCGAGCTCGCGGATGCCTCGCTCGAGCTTCCCGGTGGCGACGAGCACCCGACCGAGGACGAGGTGGGTGGCGAAGAGTCCCGGCGCGAGCCTGGCCGCCTCCTCCGCCGGAAGGACGGCCTCCCGCTCCCGGCCGCGGGAGAGGAGGGCGAAGCCCAGCTCCACGCGCGCGAGGACGTCGTCCGGGTAGAGCTCGATCTCGCGGCGGAACTGGGCGAGGGACTCGGCCGAGCCCTGCTGCGCGAGCGCCAGTCCGTAGCCGTAGTGGAGGTGCCGCTCGCGGGGGCGCTTCTCCACGAGCGTCTCGAAGAGGCGGACCGCCTCCCCGGTGTGCCGGTCGAGGTGCGCGCAGTAGGCCCGGCCGGCCTCCCGGAGAAGCACGCGGTCCGCCGCGGGGACCTCCGCCGGCAGCTGCGGCCGCCGCAGCAGGACGAGGCCGCAGGCGTCCTGGATCTCGGGCGTCTCCGCCTGTGCCTGCAGCAGCCTGCTCAGGGGCACGATCGCCGGGTCGAACATCGATTCCCGGACGAGGAGCAGCGCGTGGTGGTAGAGGACGACGCGGCTCAGCTCCTCCTGCGGGGGCATGCCGAGCGAGAGGGCCTGCTCGACGTGCTCGCGGGCCACCGGGTACGCGCCCAGGCGGAACTCGCACAGGCCCCGCAGGGCCCAGGCCGGCGCCATCTTCGGCTCGACGTCCGCCAGCCGGCGGAACGCGTCCCGGCACTCCTCGAACCGGTCACGGTCGTAGGCCATCGTGCCCAGGTAGAAGAGTCCCTCCGCCCACTTCGGCCGAAGCCCCAGCGCCTGCCGGTAGAGGGCCGCGGCCTCGTCGAGCCGTCCCGCGACCCGGGCCGCTTCCGCGCGCCGGGCGAGGTCGTCGAAGGCCGCGGAGGAGGCCGGGGGAACGCCGGCGGGCTGGGCACGGGCGCTCCCGGCGGCCAGCAGCACGAGCGCGAGGGCGAGGACGGGCCGGAAGGTCACCGAACGGTGATTATAGGGCCGGGGTCATCGCGGGCCTGTCATCCCGAGGAGCTCCGTCCGGCCATGCGACGAGGGATCCACAATCCCGGCAGATCCCTCGGGACCGGGCAGACGGGAGTCCCTCGGGATGACATCGGGCGGTATCATGGAAGCTCATCCGCCGCACGGGAGGGACTTTATGAAGCGCAGCGTCGTGACCGCGGTCGCACTGGCCCTCGGCCTCGTTCTCCTCTTCGCGCCCGGTGCGCGCGCCCAGAGCCCCGTCACGGCCCTCGGCCGAGTCGTGGACGGGCAGG
This sequence comes from Vicinamibacteria bacterium, assembly GCA_041489115.1. Classification (GTDB taxonomy): domain Bacteria; phylum Acidobacteriota; class Vicinamibacteria; order Fen-336; family Fen-336; genus DATBSL01. The sequence continues at coordinate 6,024 of JBGPQQ010000146.1, forward strand.
GCAGCCCCATACCGGACGTGCAGGTGCTGCTCGACTACAAGGGCCACATCGTCCAGAAGTACCGCACGAAGACCGACAAGAACGGCGTCTTCACCCACGTAAACGTGTACTCCGGCTCTTACCGCATCACGCTGAAGAAGGACGGGATCGGGGAGACCTCGTTCGACTACAACATCCAGGAGCTCGACCGGCTCCAGAAGCCGCCCGACTTCAAGCTCCTCCCCCCGAGGACCCAGGCCGCGCCTCCGCCCCCCGGCTCCGGCCTCGCCTCCGCGCCGGGTGCCGCGCCCGTCGACGCGACGAAGCTGGCCGGCGACGTCAACGCCGCGATGGCCCTCTCGCGCGAGGGCAAGACCGACGAAGCCATCGCCGCCTACGAGGGCATCCTCGCGCGGACGCCCGGGATCCCGCTCGTCCACTACAACGTCGGGGCGGCCTACAAGAAGAAGGGCGACCTCCCGAAGGCGGAGGCGGCGATGCGCCGCTCGTGTGAGATGGACCCGCTCTTCGTGGACGGCTACCTCGGCCTCGCCACGCTCCTCGCCGAGGCGGGAAAGCGGGACGAGGCCATCGAGGTCGTCCGGCAGGGCGCCGCCGCGAACGAGAAGAGCGGGCGGTTGCAGTACGCGCTCGGGATCCTCGCCGAGGGCAAGGGCGACGCCGCGACCGCGAAGCAGGCCTTCCTGAAGGCCGAGGAGCTCGATCCGCAGAACGTCGAGACCCAGTACCACCTGGCCACCGTCGCCCTCAACATGAACGACAAGGCGGAGGCCATCGCACGGCTCGAGAAGTTCGTCGCCGCCGCCCCCGCCGGGACACCGAACGTGGACGTCGCGAAGGCGCTCTTGGCCGCGCTGCAGAAGAAGTAGCGATGCTCCTCGCCGCCCTCCTCTCCGCGACGGCGCTCGCCGCGTCGCCCCAGCAGCCCCCGAAGCCTGAGGCGGCCCCGGCCTTCCCGTCCGGCACCCAGGCGGTCGTGCTCGACGTCGTGGCGAGGGACAAGAAGGGCCGGACAGTGAGCGACCTCCGCCCCGAGGAGATCGAGGTCCTCGAGGAAGGCAAGCCCAAGACGATCATCGGCTTCCGTTTCGTCGAGCGCGCGCCGGTGCCTCCTCCCGCGACGCCCGGAACCCCGGCACCCGCGGCCGAGGCGCGGCGTCACCCGACGCTGGTCACGCTCGTCTTCGATGCCCTCGACCAGCAGGGGCGCGTCTTCGCCCGCGACGCCGCGCTCGAGCTCCTGAAGACCGAGAGCCGGCCAGACCTCCTGCTCTCGGTTTTCTACGTGGGGAACCGTCTCCAGCTTCTGCAGCAGTTCACGACCGATCGGCAGGCCCTGGCCGCGGCCGTCGACCGGGCCTGCAGCGTTCTCGACCCGAGGGGCGTCGTGCCGGGAGCGGCGACGACCGACCGCGTGACCTCCGCCGCCAACACGGCCAACGACCGGGCGCAGGCGGCGGGCGACGCGGCGATGGCAGGCGGCGGCGCCGCGGCGGGCCCCGCCGCCGGGCAGGCCGCGGTGGAGGCGGCCATGGCCAACGTGGAGCTCCGCGCGGTCGAGATGGCGCAGAACCTCGAGCGCAGCCAGCGCGGCAACAGCTCGTTGTTCGCCCTCTTCGCCCTCGCCCGCCAGCAGCAGCGCCTGGCCGGC
>JBGPQQ010000147.1:0-7672 GCA_041489115.1 Vicinamibacteria bacterium
CATTTGCGGGCATCATCCGACCATGTTTTAAATAGTACTGGCAATTCCAGTCAAAGGAATCACAATCAAAGCGCAATCCGCCGTGGATTTCTTCGACCATTTTCAGGACTTTCAGCCCTTCCGCCATGACTTCCGGCCCGATCCCGTCTCCCGGGAGCACGACGTGCGTGGCCTTCATTCCCTTGCCCCGCGCGACCGAGCCGGCTCGTCCGTGTCGGTCGTCGCGACGGTCAGCCCGTACTCGATTGCGTCCACGAGCGCGATCCAGCTCGCTTCGATGATGTTCGGGCTCGCGCCAACCGTGCTCCAGCGGCGTCCGCCGCGCTGCATGTCGACGAGCACCCGGGTGACCGCCGCGGTCCCCTTCTGCCCGTCGAGGATGCGCACCTTGTAGTCCGCAAGGTGCATCTCGGCGAGCTGCGGGTAATGGCCGCCGAGCGCCTTGCGCAGCGCGATGTCGAGCGCGTCGACCGGGCCGTCGCCCTCGGCGGCGGTGTGGAGCACCTCGCCGTCCACCTTGACCTTGACCATGGCCTCGGCGAAGAGGCCGCGGCCGCTGCGGTGCTCGACGGTGACGAGGAAGTCGATCAGGTCGAACGGCGGGCGGTGATCGGGATCCTGGCGCTTCAGCATCATGGCGACCGAGGCCTCGGCGGCCTCAAACGAGAAGCCCTTCGCCTCGAGCGCCTTGATGTCGCTCAGCACGCCGCCGACGTCGAGCCCGGCGCCGATCGCGACACCGTGCTCCTCGGCCTTCGCCAGCAGGTTGCCCCGGCCGGACAGCTCGCTCACGACCACGCGCATGCGGTTGCCGACGAGCGCGGGATCGACGTGCTGGTACGAGGCCTCGCTGCGGCGCATCGCGGCCACGTGGATCCCACCCTTGTGCGCGAAGGCGGAGTTGCCGACGTAGGCGAGGTGCTCGTCGGGCGCGAGGTTCGCGACCTCGGCCACGAAATGCGAGAGCTCGTGCAGCGTGCAGAGCTTGCCCGCGGGCAGGCAGCGCCGGCCCATCTTCAGCTCGAGTGCCGGGATGATCGAGCACAGGTTCGCGTTGCCGCAGCGCTCGCCGTAGCCGTTGATCGTCCCCTGCACCTGCACGGCGCCGGCGCGCACGGCCGCCAGCGAGTTGGCGACCGCCGTCTCGGTGTCGTTGTGGCAGTGGACGCCCAGCGGGTGAACGAGGGCGGCGCGCACCGCCTCGACCGTCTCCCCGATCTGCCACGGCAGCGAGCCGCCGTTCGTGTCGCACAGGACGAGCGTCTCGGCCCCGCCGCGCACCGCCGCGTGCAGCGTCTCGAGCGCGTACTCCCGGTCGGCGCGGTAGCCGTCGAAGAAGTGCTCGGCGTCGTAGATGACGCGCCGGCCCTGGGCGCGCAGGTGCGCCAGGCTCTGCTCGACGATGCGCAGGTTCTCGTCGCAGGTCGTGCGCAGGACCTCGCGGACGTGCAGCGTCCAGGTCTTGCCGACGACGGTGCACACCGGCGTGCCCGCGTCGAGCAGCGCCTGGAGGTTGGCGTCGTCCTCCGGCAGGCCGCCGACGCGGCAGGTCGCGCCGAACGCCGTGACGAGCGCCGTCGACCACTCGATGTCGCGCGCGCGCTCGAAGAACTCGGCGTCCTTCGGGTTCGAGCCCGGCCAGCCGCCCTCGATGAAGGTGACCCCGACCTCGTCGAGGCGGCGGGCGAGGCGGACCTTGTCGTCGCACGACAGCGAGATGCCCTCGCGCTGCGTGCCGTCGCGGAGAGTCGTGTCGTAGATCTGGATCACGATGCCGCCCTCCCGGGGCGCCGCTCGAACTCGGCGATCTGCGACTCGAAGCGCAGGATGTAGCCGAGCTCGTCCACCCCGTCAAGCAGGCATCTCTTCGAAAAGGCGTCGATCGGGAAGCGGACGGCCCGCCCGTCCGGCAGCGTGAGCGTCTGCGCCGCGAGGTCGATCGCGAGCTCGGCGTCCGGCTCGCGCTCGAGCAGGGCGCGGATCGCGCCGTGCAGGGCCGGGTCGACGACGACCGGGAGCAAGCCGTTCTTGAGGGCGTTGCTTCGGAAGATGTCGGCGAAGGACGTCGCGATCAGCGCCCGGAAGCCGAAGCCGGTGAGCGCCCATGGCGCGTGCTCGCGCGAGCTGCCGCAGCCGAAGTTGGCGCCGCCGACGAGGATCGCCGCGCCCTGCGCCCGCGGCTGGTTGAGGACGAACTCGGGCCTGGGCGAGCCGTCGGCGGTGTAGCGCCAGTCGGCGAACAGGCTCTTGCCGAGGCCGTCCTTGTCGGTGACCTTGAGAAAGCGCGCCGGGATGATCTGGTCCGTGTCGATGTCGTTCGCCGACAGGAGGACCGCGCGGGACCGAAGCGTCGTGAACTGGGCCATCTCGTTCTGCTCCCGATCTAGCGCGCGAGCAGCGCGCGGGGGTCGGCCACGCGGCCCTCGACCGCGGCAGCCGCCGCCGTCAACGGCGAGGCGAGCAGGGTGCGCCCGCCCTTCCCCTGGCGGCCTTCGAAGTTGCGGTTGGACGTGGACACGGCGACCTGGCCGGGCTCGACCTGGTCGCCGTTCATCGCGATGCACATCGAGCAGCCCGGGTCGCGCCACTCGGCGCCGGCGTTCGTGAAGATCGCGTCGAGCCCCTCGCTCTCCGCCTGCACCTTGACGGCCTGCGAGCCGGGCACGACCAGGACGCGCACCTTCGGCGCGATCCTGCGGCCCTTGAGCACCGAGGCCGCCGCACGCAGGTCGGAGAGCCGCCCGTTCGTGCAGCTGCCGATGAAGACCACGTCGATCGGCTGGCCGAGCAGCGGCGCCCCGGGCCGCAGGCCCATGTACGCGAGGGCCTTCTCGGCCGCGGCCCTCTGGGCCGGGTCCGCCAGCCGGCCGGGATCCGGCACCCGCTCGGTGACCTGCATGCCCATCCCCGGCGTCGTGCCCCAGGTGATCATGGGCGCGAGCGAGTCCACGTCGAGCGTCACGGACGAGTCGAACACGGCGCGTTCGTCGGTCGGCAGCGTGCGCCACGACGCGAGCCCGCGGTCCCAGTCGGCCCCCTGCGGCGCGTACGGCCGGCCGGCCAGGTACTGGAAGGTCGTGTCGTCGGGCGCGACCAGGCCGGCGCGCGCCCCGCCCTCGATCGACATGTTGCATACGGTCATCCGCTCTTCCATGCTCATCGCGCGGACGGCCTCGCCGCGGTACTCGAAGACGTGGCTGGTGCCTCCGCCGACCCCGATCTTCGCGATCAGGGCGAGGATCACGTCCTTCGCCGAGACGCCGGCGGCGAGGCGGCCCTCAAGCCGCACCTCGTAGGTCTTCGGACCGTTTTGCAGCAGGCACTGGGTCGCCAGCACGTGCTCCACCTCGCTCGTGCCGATGCCGAACGCGAGCGCGCCGAAGGCGCCGTGCGTTGCCGTGTGGCTGTCGCCACAGACGATGGTCATGCCCGGGTGCGTGTAGCCGAGCTCGGGGCCGATCACGTGCACGATGCCCTGCTGCGGGCTGCCCTGGGCGTACAGCGTGATGCCGAACTCGCGGCAGTTGTCGCTCAGCTGCTGCAGCTGCTTGCGGGCCAGCTCGTCGACGACGGGCCCGCGGGTCGGGATGCTGTGGTCGGCCGTGGCGACGGTCCGGTCGGGGCGCCTCACCCGCAGGCCCCGCGCGCGCAGCCCGCTGAAGGCCTGGGGCGAGGTGACCTCGTGGATCAGGTGGCGGTCGATATAGAGGACGGCCGGCGATCCCGGCTCCTGCGCCACCACGTGCGCGTCCCAGATCTTCTGGAAGAGGGTGCGGCGTTCGGTCATCGATCCCTCCCTCGCGCGCGGCGGCCGGGCTCCTCGCGACCGCTCGCGCCGCAGCGCGACCGGCCGGCGAGCTCGGCCGCGCCTTGCGGAAAAGGGCAACTATACCGCGAGCCGGGTGCGGCGAACAGGGCACCTCCGCCGTGGCACGGGAGTTGCCTCGCAAGACTCGATGCGGCGAGTCCGCCGCGCGAGGAGGAGACCGCAGCGTCCACGAAGAGCACGTGGCCGGTGTCAGGAGGTGGCTTCTCCAGCGGACTGAGACCGAGATGGTCCAGGATCCGGCGGATCGCGACGGTGTCGGTGATGTAGGCAACTACCTTGAGCGGGCCACCGCAGCGTTTGCACACGAGCGGATCCGCCTGAAAGACCCTGGAGATGAGCCGCGCCCAGCTTGGGGGGCAGCCGACGCGCTACCCCGGCCAGCTCCCCATCGGGTCGCTCGAAAGCACCCGCCGCATGCCGGCGGCGGCAAAACGGGCGTAGGCCGCCTCGGCCGCGTCGGTGAAGTCCACGACGCCGGGCACCACGACAGGAGACGAGCAGTCGTCGAGGAGGACGATCTTCCGCGCGAGGCCGGGATCCCGCAGCCGGATCTCGGAGAGCAGGTCCTCGACCGTCCAGGCCACGCAATGGCTCTTGGCCTCGCCGGCCACGATCACCTGATCGAAGGACAGCAAGTGATCGACCAGGTCCCGGTTGGGGGAGGCGATGGGCGTGCCTGCCGCGTCTTCCATCACCTCCGGCCGCAGGACCGAGTAGTTCTCGGTCAGGGGGTTCCGTCCCTTGATCTCCACCCGCGTCGGCGACTGCCGGGCGATCGAGTGAAAGAAGACGGCTTCCTCCACGGCCGAGACCATCGCGTGGCCGATCCCGCCCACCATCGAGTGGTAGGGCCACACGACGAGCGGGTACTTGCCGCCCTCGGCGAGGCGGCGTGCGTAGTGCCGGCCCCAGGCTTCGACGTCGAAGTCCGTCTTCGGGGCGACCGAGGCGGTGAGCGCGGGGTTGATCCGCCAGCGCCCGCCCTCCACGTCGGCGAGGGTGATCACCGTGTGCGGCGCCGGGTGCGCGCCGTCGGGGCCCACCCAGAAAAGGGGGTGGAAGATCTGCGCGGCCGTGTGCGTGTCGAGCGTGGCCACCACCTGCGTGATGCGGTCGATGTGACGGTAGAGGAAGGCCGTGATCCGCTCGCAGTCTTCGATCGCGCCGCGGCCCGAGCGGCCGGCCACGAACAGCTCGAACTCGGGGAGGCAGAACGTGTTCTGCACGTCTACGAGGAGCAGGGCCAGGCGCCGGGCGTCTTCTGCGGCGGGACGGACGCCGTTCGCGGCCGCCCACTCCCTCGCCTGCGCGGCGCGCTCCTGGTAGGGCACTCGGTAGAAGCGGCTCGCGGCCGCGGGGTCGAAGAACGGGGGCAGGGGAAGGCTCATCGGTGCTCCATCAGGCGACGAGCGGGTGGATCACGAGGCCCGAGGGGAGCTTCGGGTGGAAGAACGTGCTCTTGGCCGGCATCGACTCCCCGGCCTCGGCGACGTCCACGATCTGCCGCACCGGGGTCGCCCGCATCAGGACGGCGAGGCGGCAGGAGCCTTTGGCGAGCGCCTCCTCCGCCTCGGCCTGCGAGTGGACGTAGCTCACCGACGCGTTGGGGACACCGAGGAGCGGCCCGAGCACCGCGTGGTGCAGGAAATACGTGTCGAGCGCTCGCAGGCACGCTAACGCCGCCGGGGACAGCAGGCTCTCCGCTCCCGGCTCGGCCTCGGCCACGAGCCCGCCGCCTCCGGGCTGGGCCAGGGCGAAGGCGTAGGGCGCCGACGAGGCGGCGACCGACGACGCTGCGGCGGACGCGTCCGGCCGTGCGGTCAGCCGGAAGCGAGAGGCGAGGCGCTTCGCGGCTTCCTCGATCGTCGGCCCCTCCGACAGGATCCGGTGGTACGGCAGCACGAGGAGCCCCGGCGCCTCGATCGGCGTGAAGTAGCCGAGCGTCCAGGCGCCGTCGGGGCCGACCGCATCGCGGTAGCGGAGCGCCGTCGCGTGCCGGTGGTGCCCGTCGGCGATGTAGGACTTCACGCCACCGAGGAGTGCCTGGAAGCGCCCGACGAGACCCGGTTCCTCGACGCGCCACATCCGGTGACCGACGTTCCCGTCGTCGGTGTACTGCGCGGCCAGCCGGTGCCCGATCGTCTCGAGCACGAGCGTCGCGAAAGTCGCCGTCGGGTCGGGGAACATGAGGAAGATGGGACTGAAGTTGGCCTTCGTGGCGTTCAGCACGCGCCAGCGGTCCTCCTTCGCCGCCGCCCGCGTGTGCTCGTGGGGGAGGATGATGCGCCGTTCCGGGTCCTCGGCCCGGAAGCGGGCCAGCAGCCCGAACCGCCGCAGCGTTCTCCCGCCCGTGGCGAAGCTTTGCTCGAGCACGTGGAGCGCCGGCGACGCGTCCGCCTGCAGGACGCCCTCGGCCAGCCAGCGCCGGTACGTCTCCCCTGCCTCGGCGTAGCCGGCGTCCCCCGCCGTCCGGTTCAGGATCACGCGCACGATGTTGTGAGGGTCGCGGGCATAGAGCGCGTCGCGATGGGTGGGCGGGATGACGTCGTACGGCGGGGCGAGCACGCGCGAGAGATCGGCAGCACGGTACCGGATGCCCGCAAACGGCTGGATCTCCGCCAAGTCCCCTCCGGTCCGGGCACGGGGACGACACCCTCCGCGCCCGCAAATCGAGCATGGTACGACCTATAATCCCGGTGTTCCACCTGCCCCCGAGAACCGTCCGGCACACCGAGGGGGCCGAGGAGGTGCCATGACCACCGTCGCCCGCCGCTCGTTCCTCGCCACCCTCGGGGCCGGCCTCGCCGCCCCCGCGATCCTGCGGGCCCAGGGCCGGGCGAAGCGCTACCGGATCGCGTTCTCGACGCTCGGCTGCCCGGCCTGGAGCTGGAAGACGATCCTCGAGACCGCCGACCGCCTCGGGTACGGCGGGATCGAGCTCCGCGGCGTCGCGGGCGAGATGGACCTCCCCAAGGTGCCGGAGCTCCAAGGCACGCGCCTCGCCGGGACGAAGAAGGACCTCGCCGCGCTGGGGATCGTGATCAGCGACCTCGGTGCCTCGGCTCACATGCACGAGAAGGAGAAGGCGGCGCGCGAGAAGCAGCTCGACGAAGGACGCCGTTTCATCGACCTCGCCCAGGCCCTCGGCGTCCCGTACGTGCGGATGTTCGGCGACAGGATCCCGCCCGACGAGCCGAAAGAAGAGGTCATGAAGCGCGTCGTGGAGGGCTTCCAGCAAATGGCCGCCTACGCGAGGCCCGCGGGGGTCACGGTGATCATCGAGTCGCACGGCGACTTCACCCATTCGGGCGACCTCGAGGAGATCCTGACGCGAGTCGGCTCCCCGCAGTTCGCTCTCCTCTGGGACGCGCACCACACGTTCGTGGCCGGGAAGGAGCGGCCGGCGGACACCTACGCGAAGCTCGGCAAGTGGATCCGCCACACGCATCTCAAGGACTCGAAGCCGGAAGGCACGGACCGTCGATATGTCCTCCTCGGCTCCGGCGAGGTGCCGGTGAAGGAGCAGGTGACGGTCCTGGCCAAGGCCGGCTACCAGGGCTACTACTGCCTCGAGTGGGAGAAGAAGTGGCACCCCGAGATCGAGGAGCCCGAGGTCGCGTTCCCGCAGTACGCGAAGGCGATGGGCGAGTACCTGGCCGAGGCCGGGGTGAAGCCGTCGTAGGCGGACCGCGCCGGGACACGTCGGCACGGCAGAACGGGAGGCGAGCATGGCGAAGAAGGACGGGGTGAGCCGCAGGGAGTTCCTGGAGAGAAGCGGCCTGGCGGTCGGCGCCGTGGCCGCGATGCCGGCGCTGGCGCCCCGTGTCGCCACCGACGCCACGG
>JBGPQQ010000148.1:0-7653 GCA_041489115.1 Vicinamibacteria bacterium
CGATCCGCTCCGCGGAGGCCGGCATCGCCGGCAGGAGGACGAGGGCGGTCAGGAAGACCGGCAGGACCCGTCGAGCAACCATACCGCGAACCTCCTCAGCGTGTTGATCGTCCCAGCCCCGCTTCGGAGTGTCAAGGAGACGAAGATGAAGGGACGGAGCCGATCCCCGTCCTGGGGCGAACGCTCTCCTCAATACGCCGGGCCGAGCAGGACCGCGTTCATGAACAGCAGCTCGGTGGCCTCGGCGTAGCCGCGGTGGTTCGGGTCCTCGGCGAAGGCGATGACGTGGCCCTCGCCCGTCGGCTGGTGCATCAGGAACGCCTTCTGCGCGAGCAGGTCCCGCACGTCGTCCCACACGAGGCCGCTCCCCACCACCTGGTCCTTCTTCGCGTAGACGCCGACGTTCGTGCCCTTGTCCAGCTTCAGCGGCGTGAAGACGCGGCGGCTCTCGACGATCGCGTGGATCTCGCCGTCGGTGCCGGCCGCGAGCCAGTGCTCGGGGTCGAGCGTCACCCGCAGCAGCGCGCCGGGAACGGCGTCCGGGCGCTCCCGCTCGGGCTGGATCGCCTTCTCGAGCTCGAAGGGCTCGGGCTTGCCGTCCTTCTCCTTCGCCGGGGGCTTCTCCTCCTCCTTCTTCTCGTCCCCGGACGGCTCGGGTTCGGGACGGCCGTCGCGCAGCTCCGTCTTCGTGTCGAGGAGGCCCACCTTCTCGCGCGTGAGCCAGCGCGAGGCCTCGCCGAGGGCCACGAGGGTCCCGCCCGCGTCCACCCAGGTGCGGAGCCGCTTGACCGCCGCCGTCCCGATCGCCTCGCCGTAGTCGCCGGACGGCAGCACCAGCACGTCGTAACGCGCGAGGTCCACGCGCCGGAGGGACGAGACGCGGACGGCCGTGACCGGCTGGCCGTAGCGGCGCTCCAGCACCCAGCGGGCCCAGCCCGCGGAGAGGCTCGAGGTCGGCCGGTCCCATGCGAGCAGCACCCGCGGCTTCTCGACGAGGCGGACGCGCCCGCTGCCGAGCGAGACGCCGTCCTCGACGTACCCGGAGTCCACCGCCACGGCCTCGGCGTGGTGCCGCCGCGCGATCCGCCCCAGCATCTCGCGAGCGCTGTCCGGGTTCTCGGCCACCCGGACGATGGCGGTGCCCGCGGGGAAAGCCCGGCCGCCCAGCCGGAGGCCGGCCTCGGCGACCCGCACCTTGAGCCCGGCCTGGAGCGCCTCCGCCACGGCCGCCGCCGTGCCCGAGCCCCACGGCAGGAGCCAGGCGACCTTCGCCACCGCCAGGTCGCTCCCGCCGACGGCTGCCGCCGGCGTGATGGGCCGTGTCTCCCCGGTCAGCGCGACGACGCCCGCGCACTCCACGTCGAAGACGAGCGGGAGGCTCCACGCCGTCACGTCGTAGATCTCGTCCGGCAGCCGCTTCTTCCGCCGGCGCTCCTGCTCCTTGACGAAAGCCTCGTCCATCGAGATCCGCGGGTCCAGCAGGTTCCGCACGAGCCGGCCCGCGGGCTGCGCCAGGGGCACCACGATCGAGCCCGCGGGGAAGCTGCGCGTACCCGCCCGCAGCTCTGCCGCCGCCACCCGCATCTCGATCCCCTGCCCGGCCAGGAGATCGGCCAGCCGGTCGAGCCGTGCCCGGTCGGCGCCCGCCACCAGGACGTACTGGCGCACCGCGCCCAGCTCGCCCTCGCTCACCGCCGAGCGGCGGAATTCGAGGAAGTCCCGCAGCAGCTTCTCGCGCCCGCGCGCGGCCGTCTCCACCGTGGCGAGCGCGGCGCGGAAGTGGTTGTGGATGCCGTCGAGGAACGTGAGCTGCGTGTCGTCCTCGCGACGCCAGAGGAGGCCTCGCGCCGAGGCCTGCTCGAAGGTCATCCCGATCGACCCCTGCGTGAGCGGCCACGTCTCGCCGTAGCCGGGGTAGAAGGAGTCGAAGACCTCGCGCACGAAGTAGGCCTGTCCTGCCGCGTCGAACCGCCCCCCGATGGCCCGGCCGAAGGCCTCGAACCAGTCCTGCTGCGAGCGCGTGATGTGAGGGTTCAGGGGCTTCGCCGGCGGGGCGAAGAAGTAGGTCGAGTCGCCGCCCATCTCGTGGAGGTCCACGGCCACGTGCGGGTACCAGTCCAGGAAGAGCCGGAGCCGCCCGCGGGTCTCGGGCTGCGACTGGGCGAACCAGTCGCGGTTCATGTCGAAGAGGTAGTGGTTCGACCTCCCCCCCGGCCAGCCCTCGTCGTGCTCCGCCGCCGCGGGCTCCGGGTCGGGCGAGGCGGCCTGCCCCAGGCGGTTCGTGGCGAGGAAGCGCGCCCGCCCGTCGGGGTTCTGCAGGGGATCGACGAGGACGATCGCCTCGCGCCGCACGAGGTCCGCCCCCTCGTCGCCCTGCGCGGCGAGGAGGTGGTGGGCGAGCGCGAGCGCCGCGTCGGGGGACGAGATCTCGTTTCCGTGCACCGCGTGGGTCAGCCAGACCACGGCCGGAAGCTCCCTCACCAGCCGGTCCGCCTCGCCGGGAGCGAGCCCGCGTGGATCGGCGAGCGCACGGAGGCCCTTCTTCACCTCCTCGAGCCGCGCCACGCGCTCGGGGCTGCCGATCACGAGCACGTGCAGCGGCCGGCCCTCCTCGCTGCGCGCGTACTCGACGACGCGCGCCCGGTCCGGGGCCGCCGCGGCGAGCGCCGAGAGGTAGGCGCCGATCTGGTCGGGGCTCGTGATCTCCTCGCCGAGGTCGTGGCCGACGACCTGCTTCAGAGTGGGGATGCTGGGGTCGTAGCGTGTTTCCGGGCCCACCGGCGAGGGCACGGCGAGGGCGGCGGCGAGGGTCAGGATGGCGAGCATGGCGTCTCCTAGAATCCGTGTCGGTCGAGCCAGGCGAGGTCGCGGGAGCATACCCCGAACGGCCGCCCTCCCGGGGCGGGTGGTACACTCGGCGAGCCTCGAAAAGAGCGGGTCCTCCCACCGTGTACGAGTCCTGGTACGGCTTCCGAGAGAAGCCCTTCAACCTCACGCCCGACCCGAAGTACCTCTATCTGTCCCAGAGGCACGCCGAGGCCTTCGCCCACCTCGAGTTCGGGCGGCGCGAGCGCGGCGGGTTCATCCTCATCACGGGCGAGGTGGGCACCGGCAAGACCACCCTCGCGCGCTACTTCCTCTCGAAGCTCGGGCCCGACACCCACACCGCGTTCGTTCTCTACCCCGCCCTCACCGCCGACGAGCTCCTCCGCACGATCCTCGACGACCTGCACGTGAAGCCCGAGGGCGACTCGAAGAAGAGACTCGTGGACGCGCTCCACCGCTTCCTCCTCGAGGCTCGGGCGGCGAACCGCAACGTGGTGCTGCTCATCGACGAGGCGCAGGACCTCTCGGCGGAGGTGCTGGAGCAGATCCGCCTCATCTCGAACCTCGAGACCGACACCGAGAAGCTCATCCAGATCGTCCTCATGGGCCAGTCGGAGCTGCGCGACATCCTGGCCCGGCACGAGCTGCGGCAGCTCGCGCAGAGGGTGACCGCGCGCTACCACCTCTCACCCCTGTCGCTGGCCGAGACCTGCGAGTACGTTCGGCACCGCGTCGTCGTGGCGGGAGGCGAGGGCAAGGTGGGCTTCACGAGCGACGCCCTCGCCGCCGCTCATCACCTCTCCGGCGGCGTTCCCCGCCTGGTGAACCTCGTGTGCGACCGGGCGCTCCTGGCCGGCTATGTGCAGGGCTCGCGGACGATCACGCCCGGCATGGTGCGCCAGGCGGCGAAGGAGGTCGCGGCGGACCGGCCGGCGCCGGCCTTTCGCTGGCACCACGGCCTCATCGCGACCGGGCTCACCGTGGCCCTCGCCGTTCTCGCCTTCGCCGTGGCCCCGCGCCTCGCGCAGGCGCCGGAGGCGCCCGCCGTCAGCCCCGCCGCGGCGGCGCACGCCCCGGCCCCGACCTCGACTCGGCCACCGCCTCGCAGCGACCGCCTCGACGAGCTACTGAGGACGATGCCCCGCGCGGAGTCCTTCGCGGCCGCCGCCACGCGCGTGGCGGCCGCCTGGGGCGGGGGAGCTCTCTCGCGCACGACGCTGCGGACCCACCTCGAGCAGCTGCGCGCCCTCGATCTCCCGGCCGTGCTCGAGATGTTCCACCCCTCCCGCCGCGACACCTGCTTCGTCGCCCTCCTGCGCCTCGACGACCGCGCGGCGCACGTTGCCGCCGGCGACGCGCCGGAGATCGAGGCACCGCTCGCGCAGATCGACGCGCTCTGGACGCGGGACGCCGTCGCGTGGTGGCCCGAGCCCGTCGACGCGCGTGCCGACCCAGCCCGTCGCGAGGCCTGGGCGCGACAGGCGCTCTCGGGCCTCGGGCACGCCGACCCCGACCTGGGCTCGGCGGTGAGCGGCTTCCAGCAGGAGGCCGGCCTCGTTCCCGACGGCCTCCTCGGGCCGCGCACGCGGATGGCTCTCTTCGCGCTGTCACCGGGGCCCCGGCCCCGGCTCACCGGGAGCGGAGGCCGGCCGTGAGCCTCATCCTCGACGCGCTGAAGAAGCTCGAGCGCGACAAGGACGCTCGCGAGCCGGGCGTCCTCGTCGTCGGCTCGGTTCCCTGGGGCGCCCGGACGCGCTCCCGCCGCCCCCTCGCCGTGGCGCTGGCGGGGATGGGCCTCGTGGCGCTGCTCGCTTTCGCCCTGTGGCCGCGCGATCGCTCGGCCCGACCTGCGGCGGCTCCTTCGCCTTCCGACTCACCTTCCGCACTCGCCCAAACGCCTCCGACGTCGGCGGCTCCGCCTGTGGCGACGCCCGCCACCGCCCCTGCCGCATCACCTCCGGCGGCCCGCCGCCCGTCCGTGCCCTCCTCCGCCGCCACGGCAGAGGTTCCATCCGCCGAGCCTGGCCGAGCCCAGGACGACACGCCCCCGAGCTCGCCTCCCCCGGCGGCCGCCGGCGCCCCCACGACGGACGATCTCCGCCTGAACGCGATCAGCCAGCGCGACGGCCGGCCGCTGGCGCTCATCAACGACCGGCTCGTCTTCGAGGGCGACAGCTTCGACGGCGTCAAGGTCCTGCGCATCGGCGAGGCCGAGGTCGAGGTCGAAGTGCGGGGCAAGCGTCGCGTGCTGCGGTTCTAGCCGCGCCCGGCCGAGCGGCGGTCTCTGATTGTCGGGGCGGAGGGGCGTCGCCGGAGTGAGCGACTGAGTCGTCCGTGCCCGGCGCACTGCGTCCGACCGTTCGAGAGCGAGCGCGCGTCGATCGAGTCTCCCCGCGCGCAAGCGGGGAGCGAACGCAGGCGAACCCCCTCCGCCCCACGGCGGGCGGTCGAGCCGGCTTCGTGGTCCAACGCCGTGGGGGCTGGCCTGCAGCGGAGGGGCCTCGTAATCCGACGCCAACGGGACATGCCAACATTCACGGCCAGGCTGAGCCCGGCTTTCCTTGAGATGGGGGGCTCCCGCCCACCATACCCCCCGGATAGCAGCAACCAACGAATCGGCAGCCCTCGTGGTGGCTGCTGGTAGCATAGGCAGATGGTCGCCGTGCACTTGCGCGGGCAGACGCCGGAGACGCTGGCCGCTTCCTTTCCCGGGCTGCCGCTGGCCGTGGCGCGGCGCGTCCTGCATCGCGTGACCGGCGAGGACCGGGACGATCTCGACGGGGTGCGCGGGCTCTCGAAGGCTCTCGCCGCCGAGCTCCGCGCGCGGGGACGCCTCGACCGGCTGGAGGTGGTGGATCGCCGGCGCAGCGCCGTCGACCCGTTCGTCAAGTACCTCTTCCGCTCCGGCGACGGGCGCGTCTTCGAAGCGGTGCGGATCCCCCTCGAGAAGCCGCGCTGGAGCGTATGTCTCTCGACGCAGGTCGGCTGCGCGCTCGGCTGCGCCTTCTGCGAGACCGGGCGCCTGGGCTTCCTTCGGAACCTCGAGCCGTGGGAGATGGTCGAGCAGGCGCTCACCATCCGGCGGGAGTCGCCCGAGCGGCCGCTGACCGGGGCCGTCTTCCAGGGCCAGGGCGAGCCGTTCCAGAACTACGACAACGTCATCCGCACCGCGCGCATCCTCCGCGACCCCTCGGGCCCCCGGATCGGCTCCGACCGCATCTCGATCTCGACGGTGGGGCTGCTGCCGCAGATCGAGCGGTACACCGCGGAGGGCCACCCCTACCGCCTCATCCTCTCGCTCACCTCGGCGTACTCCGAGAAGCGCGAGAGGCTCGTTCCCGTCACCGCGCGCTACGGCGTGCCCGAGCTCGCCGCCGCCTTGCGCCGCCACGCCGCTGCGCGCGGAGGGCCGGTGAACCTGGCCTGGGTGCTCATCTCGGGCTTCAACTCGGGCCCCGAGGAAGCGCGCGAGCTCGCGCGGCTCTTTCGCGGGGTGGCGGTGCGCCTCTCCGTCATCGACGTCAACGACCCGGCGGGCGGTTTCGCGCGAGCCCCGGACGAGGAGCGCGGCCGCTTCCTCTCCGCCCTGGCCGACAACGGGATAGGCTTCGTGCGCCGCTACTCCGGCGGACCGGACATCGACGCGGCCTGCGGGATGCTCGCCGCGCGCACGCGTGGGGGCGAGGCCCACGAGCCGCCTGCCTCACCGCCGTCGTGAGCGCGCGCGTCCTGCCGGCCCGCGAGCCGGCGGCAATCGACGAGGCGGCCGCCGTACTGCGCCGGGGCGGGCTCGTGGCCTTCCCCACCGAGACCGTGTACGGCCTCGGAGCGGACGCCTTCAACCCGAGGGCGGTGGCCCGCGTCTTCGAGGTGAAGGCCCGGCCGTCGTTCGACCCGCTGATCGTCCACCTTGCGGATGCAGCCGACCTGCCGCGCGTCGCGGCGACGGACGATCCGCGCGTGGCCGCCCTCGCCGCGCGGTTCTGGCCCGGCCCTCTCACCCTGGTGCTGCCCCGCCGCCCCGAGGTGCCCGACCTCGTCACGTCCGGTCTCGACACGGTCGGCGTGCGGGTGCCGGCCCACCCCGCGGCCCACGCCCTGATCGCGGCCGCCGGCACGCCGGTGGCCGCGCCGAGCGCGAACCCGTTCGGCTACGTGAGCCCCACGACGGCGGCCCACGTCGCGGAGCTCCTCGGCCGATCCGTCGACCTCGTGCTGGACGGCGGGCCCTGTCGCGTCGGCGTCGAGTCCACGATCCTCTCGCTGGCCGGGGACCCCGTGATCCTCCGGCCCGGTGGCGTCCCGCGCGAGGCCCTCGAGGAGGCGCTGGGCCTCCGCCTGGAGGTGGCTGGCCCCCCGGAGCGGCCGCTCGCCCCCGGGCAGCTCGCCAAGCACTACTCCACCCGGACGCCGCTCCGGATCCTGCCGGGACGGGCCGGCCGCGCCCCGGAGGGCGCCGGCCGCGTGGGCGTGCTCGCGTGGCGGGCAGCCGGGGCCAGGGGCTATGCCGCGACCGAGATCCTCGCCCCGGACGGGTCGCCCGAGACCGCCGCCGCCAACCTCTTCGCCGCCCTCCGGCGCCTCGACGCCTCCGGCCTCGACCTGATCCTCGCCGAGCCCTGCGACGAGGCGGGCCTCGGTCACGCGATCATGGACCGCCTGCGCCGGGCCGCCGGGCCCGCTACGGCCGGAGCTGCTGGCCGCGCGCCGCGTCGATGATCCCCCGCAGCCAGGCCTCGACGTCGGCGGGGAGGGAGGTGAAGCGGACCCCGACGGAGCCGTCGGCCGCGACGTGCACCACCTTGGCGTAGAGCTCGACCGGGGCCC
>JBGPQQ010000149.1:0-7643 GCA_041489115.1 Vicinamibacteria bacterium
CGGTGGGCGGGCAGCGTCCCCGAGGGTCTCCGCTTCAGTGTCAAGGTCTCGCGCGCGCGATCACGCACTTCCGGCGGCTCAGGGACGCCGAGGCGCCCCTGGAGGCACTCCTCGCTGAGGTCGAGGGTCTCGGGCCGAAGCTTGGTCCCCTCCTCGTGCAGCTGCCTCCGAGCCTGGCCTTCGACGGGGGCGTGGCGCGGCGGTTCTTCTCGACGCTCCGGGCACGGCACGAGGATGCCGTCGTCTGCGAGCCCCGCCACCCGAGCTGGTTCGGCCGTGTGGCGGGCGCCCTGCTCAGCGAGTGGCGGGCCCTGCTGGCCCTGTGCGATCCGGGACGCGCCCCCTCGCGCGCCCGGTGAACCCCGGCGAGCGAGGCCGGCCAAGGACGGTGCCGGATTCGCCCACGACGGCGGGAAACCCCGCCGCCGCGCAGAGCCAGCTCGAGATCGCACGAGGCGCCCCTCGCAGCGCCCCCGCGAGCGGGAAGGCGCCGTGTGGGATCCTCCGACCGGCGTGTGGGGAAACCCGACGCCCCTCGCGCCGGGCGTGGGTCGGATGATCTAGGGCGCTCTACTCCTGCGGCGTCTGGGGGGGCTTCTCCGACTGGTCGAAGAAGCGTCTCTGCAGCTCCAGGACCCTCGTGTCCGCTTTCACCGCGCGGATCATCGCGGCGAGGGACTCCGCCTCCCGGTCGAGGACCAGGTTGCCGAGCTCGGCCGTCGCCGGGCTCCCGTCGCCGGCGTAATGGTTCGGGAACCGCGCGTACCACCAGATGGCCGTGTAGGCGTCCTTGAGGCCCTCGAGACGGGCCTGATCGGCTCCCGACTGCTCGCGCGCCCGCTCCGGGTGGGCGATGTCGGGGCGGTGCGCGAGGACCGTCGAGGTCTCGACCTCGCCCGCGTGCATGTCGACCGGAGTCTTGCGGAGCGCCTTCACGCGGGGGTCCGCCTCGGCGTCGTCCGAGGGCTGGAACAGGTAGACCGCGTAGTCCCTCCGGCGCGCGAGCTGCGACTGGCAGAAGAACGGCAGGAAGCTGTTGTTCCCGCCGTGGCCGTTCACGAGGATGATCTTCTTGATCCCGTTGCGCGAGATCTCGTCCACCGTCTCCTGCAGCAGGTCCCACATGAGCCGCTCGCTGTAGGCGAGCGTTCCCGGCTGGTGCCTCGCCTCGAAGATCTGCCCGAAGTAGTACGGGGGAAAGACGACCGAGTACTCCCGCTTCACGGCCCGGAGCGCCACCTCCCGCGCGTCGAGAAGGTCCGTCCCGAGCGGCAGGTGCGGCCCGTGCTTCTCGACGATCCCGAGCGGGACGACGGCGGTCCCGCCCGACCGCCCCACGGCTCTCACGAAATCGGGCGCGGTCAGCTCCTCCCAGCGCACCGGGAGATCGCCGGCCGCGCCGGGGGCCTGGGCGAGCGCCGGCCCCGCGGCGAGGACGAGCGTTCCCGCGGCCGCGATCAGGGCGGCGCGAGCCGCCCGGCCGGCTCCCGGCAGCTTCTTTCGGGTCATGGCGTGGCCTCCGTTTCTCTGAATCCGCTCCACGATCGATCGGCGCGAGCATCCGGACGCGGTGCCCGGCGCGGCCGCCGTAGTCTACCTCGCCGCCGCGCGGGGATCGCTCGGCGAATGGTGCTATCGTCGGGCGCCCCGGGGGCCACCACGGACCCACGATCGCCGCTTCCGCCGCATTCCCGAGCCCCGTCGAGGCGATCCCTGCCCTCGGCGCTCTCCCGCACGGCGTGGATGGTGGTCGTCCTCCTCTGGCCCGTGGCGCTGCTGAATTACCTCGACCGCCAGATGCTCGCGGCGATGAAGTACTCCGTGATGGCGGACATCCCCAGCATCGGCACGGAGGCGAGCTGGGGCTTCATGCTCGGGCAGTTCAAGTGGGTCTACGCGTTCCTGAGCCCCATCGGGGGATACGTGGCGGACCGCTTCAGCCGGCGGTTCACGATTTGCGGCAGCCTCTTCGTGTGGTCGGCGGTGACGTGGTGGACGGGGCACGTCGCGACCTACCCGGAGCTCCTCGCGGCCCGCTCGCTCATGGGCATCAGCGAGGCCTTCTACATCCCGGCCGCCCTCGCCCTCATCGCCGACCACCACGGCGGCCCCACCCGGTCGCGGGCGGTGGGGCTCCACCAGATGGCCATCTACTGCGGGGTGATCGCCGGCGGCTTCGGCGGCTACGTGGCCGACGCGCCGCACCTGGGCTGGCGGTTCGCCTTCGACGCGAGCGGCGTCTTCGGGATGCTCTACGCGGTGCCGCTCCTGTTCCTGCTGCGCGACGCTCCGAGGGGACCGGAGATCGCCCCCGCCCGGAAGTCCTCCCCGGGCCGCGCCGCGGCGGAGCTGCTGACCAACCTCTCCTTCGTCCTGCTGGTGCTCTACTTCACGCTGCCGGCGCTGGCGGGCTGGGTGGTGCGCGACTGGATACCGGCGATCCTCAAGCAGCAGTTCGGCATCGGCCAGGGCCAGGCCGGCGTGGCGGCGACCCTCTACTGGCAGGCCGCGGCCATCGTCGGCGCGGTCGTGGGCGGCTGGCTGGCGGACCGGTGGATGCGACGGCACGACCGTGGGCGCATCTTCGTGAGCGCCATCGGCATGAGCTTCATCGTCCCCGCGATATTCGGCGTGGGCCACGCCGGCTCGCTGGCGGTGGCGGTGGCGTTCCTCGTCCTGTTCGGCCTCGGCTGGGGCTTCTTCGACTGCAACAACATGCCCATCCTGTGCCAGGTCGTGCGGCCGGAGCTGCGCGCCACCGGCTACGGCGTCATGAACCTCGTGAGCATCAGCTGCGGCGGGCTCGCCGACTGGGGCTTCGGCACGCTGCGCGACCGCGACGTGCCGATCGACGTCATCTTCGGCGCCTTCGCGAGCGCCGCCGTCGTCTCGATCGTCCTCGCGTTGTTGATCCGCCCGCGGGCGGACCTCGTCACTCGGGAGCGAAACAGATGACAGCCCAGCTTCACGGCCTCGTCGTCGCGACCCACACCCCGTTCGGGTACCTGGCCGCCGCGGAAAGGCGCGATCAGTACCGCCAGCTCTGGAGGTCCGCCCCCGGCGGCGCGCTCTTCTCGATCCGCTCCACGATCCTCGGCGCGAACATCTGGACGTAGCGCAGCCGCGAGTAGGCGTTCGGCCGCGTGTGATCGCCGTTCCAGCAGTGCTCGGCCCGGTCGCCGTAGTCCACCTCGCCGCCGTAGGGCGGGGCGCTCGTCGCCTTCAGGAAGTCCTCCACGAGGTACACGGCGTCGTTCAGGTAGTAGTTGTCCATGTCGCCCACGTAGATGTGGACCTTGCCCTCGAGCTTCTTCCCGAGGCCCCTCGACCAGTCGCGCTTCAGGATGTGGCCGAGGTCGTAGCTCTCCCTCCAGCGCTCGGCCACCTTGCGGTCGACGACGCCGGTGCGCTTGTCGAAGATCCGCTTCGGGTAGCCGTCCTCCTCCACCGGCGAGAAGACGGCCTCCCAGACGTCGAACTGCCCTCCCGAGCGGCTCTTCGTGCCCAGCACCAGCTCCGCCCGGTTCGACTGCTCGAGCGTCGCCGAGACGTGGCCCAGCCAGTTCCGGAAGGCCGGCCGCGCCACGCGCCCGAAGGGCCCCTCGGCGTAGTACGCGTTCGCGTCCTCGTAGAGGTTCGTCGTCACGTAGGCGCGGAAGTCGATCGGGTCGGGGCAGGCGGCCCAGCAGCCGTTCCACTCGTCCGGGTAGAGCACCTGAACCGCGAGCGCTTCCCAGCCCCCGGTCGATCCCCCGTACGTGAAGCGGGCCCAGCCCTGGCCGAGGCCGCGGAACGTCTTCTCGACGAACGGAAGGAGCTCGTACTGGATGGCGTCGCCGTAGGGCCCGAGGTTCTCGGAGTTCACCGCGTACGAGTCGTCGTAGTAGGGGTTCGCGTGCTGGACCTGGACGACGATGAGGCGCGGGAATCCGGGGCTCGTCCAGTCCTCGTAGAGCTGGTGCGCCTGCTCCTGCTGGATGCGATTGTAGCAGTCGAGGCGGAAGCGGTCCGAGTACTGGCACGGCAGGTTCGGGTCCGGCGGCTCCTCGCGGAAGTCGTCGAACGTGTACGGGAAGTGCCCGTGGAAGACGACGAGCGGGTAGCGCGCCTCGGGGTGCTCGTCGAAGCCGGCGGGCCGGAGCACGACCGCCCCCAGGTGCATGGGCCGCCCCCAGAACTTCGTGAGCCGGTCGCTCTGGATGCGGACGTGCCGGACGTACTTCGTGTCCTTCGGCGGCGGAATCGGCGGGATCACCTTCTCGAGCTCGATCCTCACGACGTCGTCTTTCGCGGGGTCGATCGCGACCTCGCGCGGCGTGCTGATCAGGTTGCCCGGGGAGCGGCTCCACTGCTGTCCCTCGCCGCGGTCCATCGGCAGCTTGACGACGTGGCCGTCGGCCCGGTGAAACGTCTCGTACCGGTGGAGGAGCGCCTGGACCCGGTACGTGCCGGGTTTCACGTCGGCGAGGCTCTCCGCCGGGAAGCCGAGGACGCCCCCGTCGAAGACCGCGTCCACGCCCGGCTTCCAGCCGTCCACGTCGATGCCGAAGACCTGCTGGCTCTTCGGGACGTTCGTGTCGCGCACCTGGAAGCGCGGCTCGGCCGAGGGGTCGGTCGAAAGGAGGAGCAGCAGCCTCCCGTCGAGCGGGTCACGGCTCAGCGACCCTGGAAAGCGCACGGCGAAGCGGAGCCGCGCCGCCTCCGCCGCGGCCGAGTCCGAGGGCGGGGCCGAGGCGAGCAGGGACAGGACGGCGCAGGCGTAGAGGCACCGGCGTGGGCTCATCGCTCCCTCCCGATCGGCGGACGGCGCGAGTATATGCCGCGTCGTGGACGGCGGTTGACGCGTGAGGGGCGGCGCGCCCAGAATCGCCGGGTCGGGAGGCCCCATGAAGCCCGTGCGCGCCGTGCTCGTCCTCGCCGTCAGCTTCCTTCCGGCCGCCTCGGGCGCCGCGGACAAGATGAAGCCCGCGGAGGTCGTCGCCCACCACCTCGATGCCGTCGGGACGGTGGAGGCCCGCTCGGCCAGCCGCGATGTCGAGGGCTCCTGCGCGATGACCGCCCCGGCGAGCGGCGGGGTCGCCGGCGCGCTCCTCGGACGGTTCAGCTTCGACTCGGAGGCCGGTCGGTTCGCCCTGAAGATGAAGTTCCCCTCGCAAGGCTACCCGGCGGAGAGCCTGAGCCTGGAGGGCGGCAAGCCCGACGTCGGCTTCGTGCTGCCGGGCCGGCGCTCGGCCCTCGGCACCTTCGTGAGCACGCACGACGTGATCCTGCGCGAGGGCCTGCTCGGGAGCGTTCTCAACGCCGGGTGGCCGCTCTTCGGCCTCGAAGAGCGGGGCGCCAAGGTGAGCTACGACGGGCTGAATGAGCTCGACGGGCGCGACCTGCGCCGCCTCCGCTACCGGGCGAAGAAGGGCCAGGACACTCTCGACGTCTCCCTCTTCTTCGACCCCGACACCTTCCGCCACGTCGCGACGGTCTACAAGGCGAGCCAGGCGCAGCCGCTGGGCGTCACGATGGAGTCCTCGTCGAGCCAGCCCGACGTGTACCTCCAGCTCACGGAGACCTTCGGGGATTTCAAGCGCGCGAAGGGGATGACGCTGCCCACCTCGTGGACGATCCGCTACGAGACCCAGGCCAGGGTCACCCAGTACTGGAAGTACGAGCTCGTGGCCGAGACGCTCGAGAAGCAGTGAGAGATGTCGCCCGGCGGAGCCGAGGCGACCGCGTGACGGAGGCCGCGGACGGGGATAAGATCGGCCCCGTTTCCCACGCGGAGACGAGAATGAGACAACGAGGTCCTGCCCACGGGCTCGTCGGCGCGATCCCGGGAGTGAAGCTCCTGGGAGGCGTCGTCCCCGAGAAGGCCGCCCGGACGTTCCTGAGCCGCTGGCTGCGGCGCGGGCTGCTGGCCGGCTTCGGGGTCGGCTTCACCGTCCCCTACCTCGCCATCCTCAACGACGTGCAGGTCCAGGGCGACGGGGTCCTCAAGGACCTGCCCCGCCGCAACGTCGTCTTCCTCGCCAACCACCAGACCTACTTCCTCGAGGCGCTCACCTTCTTCGACCTCGTCTACGTCCGGCACCAGTTCCCGCTGGAAAACCCGGTCCTCCGCTTCTCCGCCGCGGAGGAGACGATGAAGAAGAACCTCCTCACGAAGGTCATGACCCTCGTCGGGGGCGTCACCTTCCGGCGCAGCTTCCGCGAGGGCGGGGTCGACGTGCAGCGCCCGGTGGACATGGACGGCGTCGCCCGCGTCGCGGAGGCGATCCACGATGGCTGGCTGCTGCACTTCCCCACCGGCACCACGAAGAAGGGGGCGCCCCTGCGCGCCGGGGTTTCCCGGCTGCTGCACAACACGAAGGCGGTGGCGCTGCCCGTGCGCGTCGACGGCTTCCGCGAGCTGCTGCTGCACAAGCAGGTGCCCGGCAAGCTCTTCAAGCGCTGCTCGCTGAGGATCCACCCGCCGCTCGACCTCGACGACTTCTACGCGAAGCCCTACAACAAGGAAGACGGCACCCGCCTCCTCCGCCAGCTCGAAGACGCGATCGGCGACGCCGCCGAATAGGCAACGGCAGCCCCCGGGTTGCGGTCATCCCGGCCGGCTATGACCCGTAGTTCTCTGGCTTGAGAGCCATGTCGGCGCGGAAGTGGGACTGGATCTCCACCAGGTCCTTCTCGTAGTCGCCGGTGGGCTGGACGAGCGGACCGAAGAAGACGACCTTGCGGGGGTAGTCGAAGCCGGCGAGGAGGATCGGCACCCCCGCGGCCACCGCGATCCGGTAGAAGCCCGATTTCCACTTGTCGGTGAGCTTGCGCGTGCCCTCGGGCGCGAGGACGAGGGTCATGCGCTCGGACTCCCTCACCACCTGTGCGGTCTCCTCGACGAAGCCCTTCGCCGCCGAGCGGTCCACCGGCACCCCGCCGAGCCAGCGCATGGGGATGCCGAGCGGCCACCGGAAGAGCGTGTGCTTGCCCACGAAGCGCGCCCCCAGGTGCAGGGCGAGCTTGACCAAGATCCCGGTCAGGAAATCCCAGTTGGACGTGTGGGGGGCGACGATCAGCACCATCCTCGGGATGTCCGGGATCTCCCCCTCGACGCGCCAGCCGCGGATGCCCATCATGAAGCGGCCCACCGCGGCCGCGAAGCGACCGTGGGCGCGCTGCACGTTCGGGCCCAGCACCGGGATCCCCGGGTCGGTCCAGAGGGCCATGCCTACCTCGCCACCTCGGGCTCGCGCCCGTCGATGAAGACCGCCTCGAGGTCCAGGCGCCCTAGGTCGAGGGTGTCCTCCTCGCGCGGGCACAGGACGACGAGCGAGGCGCGCGCGTCCGGGGTCA
Source organism: Vicinamibacteria bacterium (assembly GCA_041489115.1). GTDB lineage: Bacteria > Acidobacteriota > Vicinamibacteria > Fen-336 > Fen-336 > DATBSL01. The sequence continues at coordinate 7,339 of JBGPQQ010000149.1, forward strand.
CGAGGGGATCGTCCACGGCGGGGCCCGCCCCGGCCAGCTCGCCGAGGAGAGCGCCGAGCGGGCGGCCGGCGGCCCGGCTCCGCCACGAGCGGCGCGTGAGCGCGTCGAGGGCCGACTCAAGCGCGGGCGACGCCGGCGCCTCGGGCGGAGAGGCGATCTCCAGCAGGCTCGCCGGCACGTCTGCGTCCACGACCTCGACCGACGGTCGGCCGGGTGCGGTGAGCCGTCCCGCGTGCGCCCGGGCTTCGGCCCGATCGACGGGCGCCACGTGCCAGCGCAGCCGCGCCACGCCGAGCCGACCGACG
>JBGPQQ010000150.1:0-7525 GCA_041489115.1 Vicinamibacteria bacterium
AGCGTCTTCGAGGGAGTGATCCTGCCCCGCAGCGAGACGCTCGACGACGAGCACGTCGTCCTCAAGCTCAAGACGGGCTACAACGTCGGGCTCCACGTCGACCGGGTCAGGACGATGACCGTGGTCGGCTACAAGGAGGCCGTCTACAAGATCCCGGAGAAGGACTTCCCGGCCCGGCCGCACCTGCCGACGGTGACGCTCCTCGGCACCGGGGGCACGATCGCCTCGCGGCTCGACTACCGCACGGGGGCGGTGATCCCGGCCTTCACGCCGGGCGAGCTCTACGGCGCGGTGCCGGAGCTGGCCGACCTCGCGAACCTCACCACGAAGAAGCTCTTCGGCGTCTTCTCCGAGAACATGGCGAAGGAGCAGTACGTGGCGCTCGCCGAGGCCATCGGCCGGGAGATCGAGGACGGGGTGGACGGCATCGTGATCGGCCACGGCACGGACACCATGGGCCACACCGCGGCGATCCTCTCCTTCATGGTCCAGGACACGCCGGTGCCGATCGTCATGGTGGGCTCGCAGCGCTCGAGCGACCGGCCCTCGAGCGACGCCGCGCTCAACCTCATCCACGCGGTGCGGGCGGCAGGGAAGGGCGAGATCGCCGAGGTCGTGATCTGTATGTTCGGCCCGACCTCGGACCAGTACGCCCTCCTCCACCGCGGCACGCGCTGCCGCAAGATGCACAGCTCCTACCGGTCGACCTTCCGCACGATCGGCGGCATCCCGCTCGCGATGGTGGGCGAGGACTTCACGTACATCGCCGACGACTTCCGCCGCCGCGACCGCTCGCGCCAGGTCCGCGTGGACACGGCCTACGAGGACCGGACGACGATCCTCTACTACTACCCAGGCATGAAGCCCGACCTCGTCGACGCGCTCGTCGAGAAGGGCTACCGCGGGATCGTCATCGCTGGCACCGGCCTCGGCCACGTCAACAAGCCGCTCTACCCGGCGCTCCAGCGTGCGGTCGCGGCCGGCGTCCACGTCGTCATGACCGTGCAGACGCTCTGGGGCTACGCACAGATGTACGTCTACGACACCGGGCGCGACCTCCTCGATCTCGGGATCGTGCCCCTCGACAACATGCTCCCGGAGACGGCGCTCATGAAGCTCAGCTGGGTCCTCGGCCACACCGACGACCACGCCGAGGTGCTCCGCATGATGCGCCACCCGGTGAACCGGGAAACAACGGAGCGCGAGCCCCACAACGGCTACCTGATCCTGCAGGGCGGCCTGCCGGAGACGGAGGAGTTCGTCTCCAGCCACTGGAAGTAGCTACTTCGTGATCCCCACCTGCCTCAGCATCCAGGCGACCTCGAAGGCGCGGTCCTTGAGGGCGTCGTAGCGGCCGCTCGCGCCGCCGTGGCCGGCCGGCTGCATCTTGGTCTTGAGGACGAGCGGGTTCGAGTCGGTCTTGAGCGTTCGCAGCTTCGCCACGTACTTGGCGGGCTCCCAGTACATCACCTGGCTGTCGTTGTAGCTCGTGGTGACGAGGAGCGCCGGATAGGCCTTCTTCGCGAGGTTGTCGTAGGGGCTGTAGAAGAGCATGTAGTCAAAGGCGGCCTTCTCGTTGGGGTTGCCCCACTCGAGGTACTCGCCCACCGTGAGGGGCAGGCTCGCGTCCATCATGGTGTTCATCACGTCCACGAACGGCACCGCCGCGTGGACAGCGCGGAAGAGGTCGGGGCGCTCGTTCACGACCGCGCCCATCAGCAGACCGCCGGCGCTGCCACCTTCGATCAGCAGCCGATCGGGCGAGGTCCACTTCTCCTTCACGAGGAACTCGACGCAGTCGATGAAGTCGAAGAAGGTATTCTTCTTCTTCATCAGCATGCCGTCGTCGTGCCACCCCTCGCCCATCTCGTTGCCGCCCCGGATGTGGGCGATGGCGAACGGGATCCCGCGGTCGAGAAGGCTCAGGCGTCGGCTGTCGAAGGTCGCGGACGTGCCGAAGCCGTAGGAGCCGTAGGCGTAGAGCCACAGCGAAGCCTTGCCGTCGCGGGCGAAGTCCTTCGGGTAGACGATGCTGATCGGCACCTTCGCGCCGTCGCGCGCGGTGGCCCAGAGCCGCTCGGAGGCGTAGCGCTGCGGGTCGAAGCCGCCGAGCACGTCCTCGCGCTTCAGCAGCACCGACGTCCCCGTCTCCATGTCGAAGTCGTAGACGCTCGAGGGGGTTGTGAGGCTCTGGTAGTCGTAGCGGAGCAGCTTCGACTCGAACTCCGGCGTGCCCGCGGCGAAGGCGGTGTAGACAGGCTCGGGGAACGCGACCTCCTTCCACTGGCCGTCGGCGAACCCGTGGACGCGCAGGTGGTTCAGGCCCGCCTGCTTCTCCTGGAGCACCACGAAGTCCCTGAAGATCTCGACGTCCTCGAGCAGCACGTCCGGCCGGTGCGCGACGAACGGCTTCCACCGAGCGGGCGAGGGGTCGGCGAGGGGGGCCGTCACCAGGCGGAAGTTCTTCGCGTCCTTGTTGGTGCGGATGAACAGCGTGCCGTCGCGGTGCTCGACATCGTACTTGTGGCCCTTCTCGCGGGGCAGCACGAGCCGGAAGGCCGCGTCCGGCGTCGCGGCGGGCAGCAGCCAGCAGTCCCAGGTGTCGGTCGACTGGCTGCTGAGCCGGACGAACGTCTTGTCCTTGGTCCGCCCGACTCCGATCCTGAAGAGCTCGTCCTTCTCCTCGTAGACCTTCTCCGGCCGGCCGCCGAGCCTGAGGCGCCACAGGGTGTCCGAGCGCTTTGTCACGGGGTGCTCGGTCACGTAGAACACGGTCGCGTTGTCGGCCACCCACGTCGCGCTCGTCACCCGCTCCGCCAGCGGGCCCTGCAGGCTGCCCGTCTTGAGTTCCTTGACGAACAGCTTGTACTGCCGGAAGCCGGTGTCGTCGGTCGAGTACATGAGCCGCCCGTCGTCGTCGCTCACCTCGAACTCGCTCACTGAAAGGAACGCCAGGCCCTTCGCCATCTCGTTCTGGTCGAGGAGCACCTCCTCGGGCGCGGCCTCGTGGAAGGCCCCGTCCGGCCCTACGGCCTTGCGGCAGCGAATCGGGTACTGCAGGCCCTCGACCGTGCGGCGGTAGTAGTAGAAACGGCCGATGCGGGTGGGGACGCTCAGGTCGGTCTGCTTGATGCGGCCGAGCATCTCCTCGTAGAGCGCCTCGCGGAAGGGGCCGAGGTCGGCGGTCGTCGCCTCGGTGTAGGCGTTCTCGGCCTCGAGGTACTTCACCACCTCGGGCGAACCCTTCTCCCGCAGCCAGTAGTAGGGGTCGACGAAGGTCCGTCCGTGCCAGACCTGCGCGTGGTCGTTGCGGGATGCGACCGGGGGCGTGGGGTCGGGGCGCGAGCCCATCAGCAGGAATCCTCCAGACAGCGCCAGAAGCGCGGGGGTGAGGGGTCGGGTCATCGTCGCGAACCTCCGGACCAGCTGTGCACCATTGTGCCGTACGGCACCGTCAGGGCGTGCCTGCGGCCGTCATCGACGGCGGGCGGTGGCGGGCGTCGGTCGCCCAGCCGGGGTTGGGCTTCGGGCCGAGGACGACGCGCAGCTCGCCGGCCGTCATGACCTCGTCGTGCGTGATCCAGGCGCGGGGGAGGGGCTTCCCGCCGAGCGTCGCGGACTGCACGTAGACGTCCGCGGGCGAGGACCGCTCGACGCGCACGGTGAAGCGCCGGCCCTCGCCGAGATCCACCGTCGCGCGGTCGAAGAGCGGGCTCGCGAGGACGTAGGTCGCGCTCGCCGGGTTGACCGGGTAGAAGCCGAGCGCGCTCAGGACGTACCAGGACGACATCTGCCCGCAGTCCTCGTTCCCGGAAAGCCCGTCCGGCGTGTCGCCGTACATCGTGTCGAGGATGCCGCGGACCCGCTCCTGTGTCTTCCACGGGGCGCCGGCGTACGCGTAGAGGTAGGCCACGTGGTGGGACGGCTCGTTGCCGTGCGCGTACTGGCCGATGAGCCCGCTCACGTCGTCGGGCAAACCCGCGGCCTTCGTGTCGAGCGGCGTCGAGAAGAGCGCGTCGAGCTTCCGCACCAGCGCCTCGCGGCCGCCGAGGGCGCGGACGTAGCCCTCGGCGTCGTGCTGCGCGGCGAACGTGTACTGCCAGGCGTTCCCCTCCGTGTAGTCGTGCCACTTCGTCGAGACGCCGTAGCGCGCGGGGTCGAAGGGAGAGGGGAAGGTGCCGTCCGCGAGGCGAGGGCGGGCGAAGCCGGTCGCGGGGTCGAAGAGGTTCCGCCAGAAGCCGGCCCGCCGCAGGAACTCCTTCTCGTCGTCCCCGCGCCCCAGGGCCTTCGCCACCTGGGCGACGCACCAGTCGTCGTAGCTGTACTCGAGCGTCTTCGAGACCGACTCGCCCTCCTCGTCGGACGGCACCCAGCCGAGGCGCCCGTACTCGCCGAGGCCGCGGTAGTCGGCCTTCGCGGCCATGGCCTTCATCCGCTCGAAGGCGGTGGCGAGGTCGAAGTCGCGGATGCCCTTGGCCCACGCCTCGGCGAGGACGCTCGCCGAGTGGTAGCCGATCATGCAGTTCGTCTCGTCGTTGGCCAGGGGCCAGACGGCCATCTGCCCGGCCGGGCTCTCGACCGCCATCCGCACGAGCGTCCGCGCGAGGTCCCGCGTCCTCCCGCGCTGCACCAGGCAGTAGAGAGGATGTGCAGCGCGGTACGTATCCCAGAGCGAGAAGGTCGAGTGGTAGTGGAAGCCGTCGGCCTTCCGGACCTGGCCGTCGAGGCCGCGGTACGAGCCGTCGGCGTCGTCGAAGAGGGTCGGGGCGAGGAAGGCGTGGTAGAGGGCCGAGTAGAACGTGCGCTGCTGCTTCTTCGTCCCGCCTTCGATCGCGATCTTCGAGAGCGCCTGGCGCCAGGCGCCGGCCGCCGCCTTGCGGGCCGCGTCGAAGTCGGCGCGCGGCGCCTCCGCCTCGAGGTTCCGGAGCGCGCCCTCGACGCTGGTGGGCGAGATCGCCACCCGGACGAGAACGGTCTCTCCCGCGGCCGTCCGGTAGTCCACCCAGGCCTTGAGGCGCTTGCCCCGCGCCTGGCGGAGGCCGGGCTTCTGCTCCGTCCCGACGAGCAGGCCCGAGGCCGCGAACGGCTTCGAGAACCGCGCCGCGAAGTAGACGTGGCGGTCCACGGCCCAGCGGGTGATGCGGCGCCAGCCCACGATCGTGTCGTCCCCGCGGACCTCGATCTCCGAGTCGAGGATCGCGCTGCGCCAGCCGTCGGCCTCGATCCGGTGGTCGAGATCGAGGACGACGTGGGCGGCGTCGCTCGCCGGGAAGGTGTAGCGCTGGAGGCCGACCCGCTCGGTGGCCGTCAGCTCGACGCCGATGCCGGTGTCGGCGAGACGCACGGAGTAGTAGCCCGGGCTCGCCTTCTCCTGCTCGTGGGAGAAGCGGGAGCGGTAGCCCGAGTCCGGCTGCTCGCGCGTGCCCGCCTCGAGCTGGAGCGGCCCGACGGTCGGCATCAGAAGCACGTCGAGCATGTCGCCGATCCCGGTGCCGGAGAGGTGGGTCAGGCTGAAGCCCATGATCGAGCGGTCGCTGTAGTGATAGCCGGAGCACCAGTCCCAGCCCGAGGTGTGGGTGTCCGGGCTCACCTGCACCATGCCGAAGGGCACCGTGGCGCCGGGATAGGTGTGGCCGTGGCCCCCCGTGCCGACGAAGGGGTCGACGAGGGCGAGGGTGTCAGGCGGCTCGGCGGCGAGGCCGGACGCCGCTCCTCCGGCCAGGAAAACGAGCCCCAGGGTCGCGACTGTCCGGTGATTCATGGTGCCCCTTTCCGCTCGACGCGGTGCGTGACACCGCATTGTACGAGGGGACCGGGCCCCCGCGGTCCGGGCGTTCGGCCGGGCTTTCCACGGAGCCGTCGACGAGGCCTTCCACGAGGCCTTCGAGCCTTCAACGAGGCCTTCGAGATCCCTCGCGCGCCTGCCCCGACCGGAGCGCGCTCGGGTGACACGCTCGGGTGATAGGCTTGGGCCTTCGTCGACCGTCCGCAAGGAGGTACAGCATGAGCGCTTCCGGGATCACTCGCCGCGAGCTGGTCCGCAGGGGGGGCCTCCTGGCCCTGCCCGCACTCCTCAGAGGCCGCGTGGCCGCGGCCGAGCCCTTCGGAGCCACCGCCGCGCCCGTCCCCGCGACCGCCGTCCCGGGGCTCCGGATCGGTCCCGAGATCTACCAGTCGATCGGGGTGCGGCCCTTCGTCAACGCCCGGGGCACGTACACGATCCTCACCGGCTCGACCATGCTGCCGGAGCCGCGCGCGGCGATGGACGCGGCCTCGCGTCACTACGTCCATCTCGACGAGCTGGCCGAGGCGATCGGCAAGCGCCTCGCCGAGCTGACGAAGGCCGAGTGGGGGATGGTGACCACGGGCTGCGCCGCGGCGCTCACCCACGCGACCGCGGCCTGCGTCACCGGCGGGAATCCCGACCTCCACGTCCGCGTCCCCGACCTGCGCGGCTTCCCGAAGGACGAGTGCATCATCCCGAAGCACTCGCGGAACGTCTACGACGCCGCGGTCCGCGCGGTGGGCGTGAGGGTCGTCGATGTGGGGACGGCGGAGGAGCTGGAGGCGGCCTTCGGGCCGCGGACGGCGCTCGTCTACATCCTCGCCGGACCGAACGCCGACGAGGGGCCGCTCCGCACCCAGGCCCTCTGCGAGGCCGCGAAGAAGCGGGGCGTGCCCGTCCTCGTGGACTGCGCGGCCGAGATCCTCACCGTGCCGAACGTCCACCTGCAGCTCGGCGCCGACCTCGTCACGTACAGCGGCGGCAAGTGCCTGCGCGGCCCGCAGGCCGCGGGGCTCCTCCTCGGCCGCAAGGACCTCGTGAAGGCCGCGTGGGTCGGCAGCGCGCCCCACCACGGCTTTGCCCGCGGGTTCAAGGTCGGCAAGGAAGAGGCGATGGCGATGCTGGCGGCCGTCGAGGCGTGGGCGAGGCGCGACTACGAGGCCGAGATCCGGGTGTGGGCCTCCTGGCTCGACACGATCGCCCGGCGCCTCGCCCCGATCGACGGCGTCACCACCTCGGTCACGCCGGTCGAGGGGCTCTCGAACCGCATGCCGCTCCTCCAGATCCGCTGGGACCGGGCGAAGCTCGGGACGACCGGCGAGGCGGTGGCGAAGCTGCTCTTCGACAGCGAGCCGCGGATCTCGCTCTTCCCCGCGCGGGGAAAGCCCGACGGGAACGAGACCGGCCTCACGATCGGCCCGTACATGATGGCGCCCGGGGACGAGAAGGTCGTGGCGGAGCGGCTCTTCGCCGTCCTCTCGAAGCCGCCGCGCGTCGAGGAGAAGCCGCCGGCCCTGCCGGCGACGGACCTGACCGGCACCTGGGACGCGCGGATCGAGTACGCGGCCGGCGTCTCGACCCACAAGCTGCACGTGCGGCAGCGGGGCAACGACCTCGACGGCACTCACCAGGGGGACTTCGAGTCCCGCGACCTCCGGGGCACGATCGACGGCGACGCCGTGCGGATCCGCAGCTCCTGGGAGCACGGCGACTCGCTCAACTACACGTTCACCGGCCGGG
>JBGPQQ010000151.1:0-7483 GCA_041489115.1 Vicinamibacteria bacterium
ATCTGGATGGCCGGGCGCACGAGCAGGATGCCGGCGGCGAGGGCGAGCACCACCCCGACCTTGATGAAGGCCGAGAGGTAGTCGCGGGGGGCGAGGAGCAGCCACACCGGCAGCGCCGACGCGGCGAAGCCGTAGACGATGACCACCGTGGCCAGGGTCGTGCCGGTGAGGGTGAAGACGGGCGCCCACTCGGGCGACCGCGCCACCCACTGGCCGGCCACGACCGCGAGGAGGATGAGGACGAAGCCGATGGCGGACGCCTCCATGACCCGCCCCGGCCGCCAGAAGCGCATGTAGAGGCCCATGAGCATGGCGATCGGGATGGTCGCGGCGATGGTGAAGGCGCCCCAGGGCGACTGCTTGAGCGCGTTCACCACGACGAGGGCCACCACCGCGAGCAGGATGACCATGATCGCGAGGACCGAGGCCATGGCCAGGAGGCCCGCGCGCCGGCCCACCTCGTCGCGCGCCATCTGGCCGAGCGAGCGGCCGTCGCGGCGCAGCGAGAAGAAGAGGATGACGAAGTCCTGCACGCAGCCGCCGAGCACCGCCCCCGCCACGAGCCAGAGCGTCCCCGGCAGGTAGCCGAACTGCGCGGCGAGGGTGGGGCCGACGAGCGGCCCCGGACCCGCGATCGCGGCGAAGTGGTGGCCCAGCACCACCCATCGGTTCGTGGGCACGAAGTCGCGCCCGTCGTCGAGCCGCTCCGCCGGCGTCGCGCGGGTGGCGTCGAGCGAGAGGACCCGCGCGGCGAGGAAAGCCGAGTAGAAGCGGTAGGCGACGAGGTACGTGCAGCCGGCGCCCACCACGAAGAAGATGCCGTTGACCGGCTCGCCGCGCCAGAGGGCGATGGCGCCGAGGGCGCCCGCCCCCGCGAGAGCGACGGCCAGCCAGGCGAGCGACGAGACGAGCCGATTCATAGAGGCCCGGGTCCTCCTGGTGAAACGCGCGTGAGTATAACCGTGAGGACCCGGGACTGCGGCGACCCGGCCGGAGCGGTCAGCGCTTGTCCACCACCACCTTGGCAGCCAGCACGTACCCCTCGGGCTTGCTCCAGCCCTCGACATACGCCTGGTCGCCCGCCTGGACCGCCTTCGGGTCGAGGGAGGTGCCGTCCGACCACTTGAACGTCGTCCCTCCGTCGGTCTTGACCGTGCGCCCGGCGACCTGCAGCGTCGGGTAGGAGGCGGTCGGGCTGCCGTGCACGTCGAGCGCGCCCAGGGCGCTCGCGGACACCGAGTCCACGCGGCCCTTGAAGGTGACCCAGGTGGCGCCGGTGCCGGTCCCCGTCCCCTCGACCACGATCCGGGTGGCGCGCACGGTGCCGTCGGACTTCTTCCAGCCCTCCACGGCCGCGGTCTGGCCGACCTTGATCTCGCTCGCGCTCATCGGGCTGCCGTCCGAGCGCTTGACCTTCGTCTCGCCGTCCGTGCGCACCGTGATCCCCTTCACGACGAGGGTCGGGTGTGAACCCGGGTTGGGGTTCTCGTGCAGGTCGAGGGCGGACGCCCCGACCGACTCCACGACGCCCGTGAAGCTCACCCAGGTCTCGCCGCCCGACCCGGGGCCCGACGTGAGGGCCGCGATCTCCTCGGCCACGACGACGCCGTCCCCGCGAAGGGTGCCCCACACCTTCACCTTCTCGCCGACCTGGAGATCGGAGAGCTGGATGCGTCGCTCCCCGCGCCAGACCTTCTGGACCTGGCTCGCGTCCACCGTCCGCCCGGCCACGACGAACCGCGTCCCCGTCATCTGCTCCAGCGTGCCCGAGAAGAACGTGTCGGCCGTCGGCGCGCAGTTCGGCGTCCCCGTGAGCTGAGCGCTCCCGCCGGACAGCTGGACGGTGATCGAGGTGACCTGGCCGTCCTGCAGGCCCGGCACGGAGACCCGGGCATCGATGCCGGCGCCCTCGAACTTCAGCGTGGCGGTGCCGGCGGGGACGCCTGCGAGCGCGAACTGGCCCTCGTCGTCCACCGGCGCGACGAGCGGGGTCCCGACGACACCCACCTGCAGGCCGGCGCCGGCGCCCGTCACCGTACCCTGCACGACCGCGTTGCCGGCGACGGGCGCGCCCGCGTCCGGGCCCGTGACGGCGGACGACCCTCCACAGCCCGCCGCGGCCAGCGCCATGGCCAGCCCGGCCAGGGACAGAAACACGAACCGATTGCGACGCATGACATGGCCTCCTTTCTCCTGGCGGCTCGGCTGACCCCCCGGAGGGCGGGGGCCCCGTTGCTCTGCGTCCCCGGGTTGCCCCGGGTTTGCTCTGAGCAGGAGGTCGTTTGCCCCACCGGTGTGATGGCCGGCGGGGGGCCGGGCCCATCGCCCGGCTGCCTCACAAGCTAGACGGCCGCGACGGCGGTGGCGGTGAGGGCGATCACCGATCCGGCGACCTGTGCGCGCGCGCACGCCCGCACTGCACGCAAGGTGGATAGGCACGCGCCGGACGCGCCGGGTCGCACGGTGCGATCGGCCCCGATTCCGGCTAGACTTCACCTGGTGCCCAGGGTCCTCGTCGTCGGCCCGGAGAGCTTCTCCGGCACGCTCGGCCCCACCGTCCTCGGACGCCCGGACATCGACCGTGTCCACGTCGAGAAGGCCGACGGGGCGGTCGAGGCTGCCGAGAAGGCCCGGCCGCACATGATCGTGATCGACCTGCCGCGGGCGGCCGCCGCCTCTCTCGTCCGCGGGCTCCGCGAGAACGAGGTGACCCGGCCCACGGCGATCGTCTGGCTCAACCGGACGGACCCGCCCGAGACCGAGAGCGAGCTCGCCATCGCGGGCGCCAACGCCGTGATCCCCGTCCCCGTGGACCCGTTCCTCTGGGACCGGAGGCTCGAGGAGCTCCTGAACGTCCCCGCCCGCCGGAGCCGGCGCTTCCCGGCGCGGCTGCGCGACTGGTCGCGCTTCGTGAGCGGGGCCGACGAGGACGACGGCTGGGTCGTCAACATCGGGGCCCGCGGTGTCCTCCTCGAGAGCCTGCGCGAGCTGGAGCTCGGGACCAAGGTGGGGCTGACCCTCGAACTCCCGGGCGAGGCTTCCCCGGTCGCCGTGGTGGGCCAGGTGGTGCGCCTGGCCGGCGAGGAGGGCGGCCTCTTCCGCGTGGGGATCGAGTTCCTCATCTACCGGGGCGACGCGCGCGAGCGCATCGCCGCGTTCGTCGAGGCCGAGGCCGAGCCCGGCCGCCCCGGCGCTCCGGCCGCCGCCCTTCCCCTCACCGTGCGCCCCTTCGAGGAGGCGCGCGAGTGGGAGGAGGAGCTGCGGGCGAGCGAGATCCGCAAGGCACTCATCCTCGACTCCGCGGTCGACTGCATCCTCACCACCGACCACGAGGGGCGCATCATCGAGTTCAATGCCGCGGCACGGCGGCTGTTCGGCTACACCCGCTCGGAGATCCTCGGCCGCGAGGTGGCCGACACCATCGTTCCCCCCGACCTGCGCGACGAGCTGCGGCGCTGCCTCCGCGACTTCATCGTGACCGGAGAGAACCCCGACCTCGGCCGCCGGCGCGAGGCGACCGCGATGCGGGCCGACGGCTCGCTGGTGCCGGTCGAGGTCGTCGTGGTCCCGGCCTACGTAAAGGGCCGGGTCATCCTCACCGCGTACATCCGCGACCTGACCGACCGCCGCCGCGGCGAGCGCCTGGCCGCCGCGCGCCAGCGTGCGACCCAGGCCCTCACCGCCTCGCTGTCCGTGGCCGAGGCCGCCCCCGCGGTGCTCGACGCTCTCGTGCAAGGCCTCGGCTGCACGGAGGCCCGGCTCTGGGTGGCGGACGGCGACCCGCCGGAACCGACCCTGGCCGGTACGTCGTCGGGGACGCCGGCCGCCGTGCTGCCGGCGCCCCCCGACGATGCCCTCGCGCGCCGTGCCTTCGAGCACGGCGTCGCCGCCTGGGCGGGGCCGCCCGACCGCGGTGCCGGGGTGAATCTCGCCGTGCCCGTCCGGGTGGGGGGGCAGGTCCTCGGGGTGCTCGAGGTGAGGAGCGAGCGGGCGCGCTCGCGCGAGGCCGACTGGGTGCCGGCCCTGGCCGACATCGGCAGCCTCTTCGCCCTCTTCCTCAAGCGGCAGCGGGCCGAGGCGGACCTCCAGCGCTTCGCCCGCTACGACGCCCTCACCGGACTCCCAAACCGGTCGTTCTTCGTCGACACCCTGGAGCGCACGCTCTCTCGCGCCAGCCGCCAGCGCACGCGCAGCGCCCTCGTCTTCCTCGACCTCGACGGCTTCAAGGCGGTGAACGACGGGCTCGGCCACGCCGCCGGGGACACCGTCCTGCAGACGATGGCGGAACGCCTGCGCGCCGGGACGCGCAGCTCCGACCTCGTGGCCCGCATCGGGGGCGACGAGTTCACCGTCCTCGTCCAGAACCTCGCCCGCGCCGACGACGCCGCCCTCGTGGCCCGGGGGCTCCTCGACCGCATCGCCCGGCCCTGCAAGGCCGACAACCACGAGGTGACGCTGAGCGCGAGCGCGGGCATCAGCGTCTACCCGGACGACGGCACCGACGCCGACACGCTGCTCCGGAACGCCGACCTCGCGATGTACCGCTCGAAGCAGGAGGGCAAGAACACCTACCGCTTCTTCACCGCCGAGATGAGCGAGCGCGCCCTCGAGCGCATGCTCCTCCTCGACAACCTGCGGGTGGCCCTGGAGCGGGACGAGTTCGAGATCGTCTACCTGCCGGTGGTGCACCGGGAAGGACCCCCGTCGCTCGAGGCCCTCCTGCGGTGGCGGCACCCCAAGCTCGGCCTCGTGGCGCCCGCCGCCTTCATCGCCCACGCCGAGGAGAGCGGGCTCATCCTCCCGATCGGCGCCGGCGTCCTGCGCGGCGCGACCCGCTTCGCCGCCTCGCTCGCGCGAAACGACGTGCGGGTCGTCGTCAACCTCTCGGCCCGGCAGTTCCTCCAGCCGAACCTGGTCGACACCGTCGAGGAAGCCCTGGAGAAGAGCGGCCTCCAGGCCGCGCGCCTCGAGCTGGACCTCACCGAGTCGACCGTGATGACCGAGGGCGAGGAGACCACGGAGAGGCTGCGCCAGCTGCGCGAGCTCGGCGTGCAGCTGGCCCTCGACGACTTCGGCACCGGCTACTTCTCGATCCGGCGGATCCGCGAGCTCGGCTTCCGCCGGCTCAAGATCGACCGCTCGCTCGTGTCGGGGCTCCCGGCCGACGCCGAGCAGGCCGCCCACGTCGTGGCGATCCTCGGCCTGGGCCGCAGCCTCGGCCTCGAGGTGGTCGCGGAAGGGGTCGAGACGGAGGCGCAGCGCGCCTTCCTCGAGTCGCACGACTGCACGGGCCTCCAGGGCTACCTGCTCAGCCCGCCCCTCGCCGCCGCCGACGTCCCGGCCTTCCTGGCGAAGGCCTAGCGACAGCCGGCCGCCTCAGGGCGTGGGAGGTGCGGCCGCACGCGGCCGCAGGGCCTGGTAGGGGCCGAGGTCGGCCACCGGCTCGTAGCGCCGCTCGAGGCACTCGCCGAAGCCCGGGATCTCCCACATGCGGTGCTCGGCCACGACCAGCGGGAAGCGGCCCGCCTCGCAGTCCCGCATCAGGCGGTCGGGCCGGAAGAGGCCGCGCTCGGCGATCAGCTGCACCCCGAACGGCTCGAGGAGCACGGGCCGGCGGTCGAGGACGAGGAGGCTCAGGTTCTCGGAGAGGACGGGCCCCGGTGTCTCGTGCACGAGCCGGGTGAGGGCCACGAACTCCTCGGCGTTCTCCGGGCGGCGCAGCGCCTGGGGCAGCCGGTCGAGAGACGGGTAGGAGTAGTTCGCGACCGCGGCCGCCGCCGCGAGGAGGGCCGGCCAGAGAGGCCGCAGCCACGAGGTGCGCTCGTCGAGGCCGCGGAGGGCCCAGGCGCCGAGAAGGACGGTGGCGAGCCACGGCTCGAGGAAGTAGTTCTGCGCGGCGCCGGCCTTCGCGATGGTGGCGAAGCCCGCGAGGTTGAGCCCGAAGTAGAGGAGCAGGATCCGCCCCGTGCCCTCCCGGAACGCGGCGGGAGCCACGGCGAGGCCCGCCGCCGCGAGCAGCAGCAGCGGCCCCGCGATGACCGCGAGCTGCAGGTAGCTCTCGCCCATCCGTCCCCACTCGTAGGATGCCGCCGCCGTGTAGAGCACGAGGTGACGCCACGCCCCGCCGTGGGTCGCCAGCACCAGCAGGCCGAAGAGGGCGCCCAGTGGGAGGGCGTACGCCAGGAGCGCACGGAAGAAGCGCCGGTCCCGCTCGAGGGCGAGGTGGACCAGCACCGCCGCCGGGGCGACGACCGCGTTCTGCTTCGTGAAGAAGGCGAGCCAGAAGAGGGGCAGCGCCGGCCAGGCCCTCGGCCCCGTGCCGCGGCGCAGCACGATCGACAGGCCGGCCAGGGACAGGAGGATGGCCGTCGTGTCCACACGGGCGAGCGCGGCCCACGTCGTCACGAACCAGGGCATCACGAAGAGGAGGGTGAAGGCGAGGGCCGGCGCCGCCGCCCCGAGCAGCCGGCGCAGGGTGGCGAAGAGGACGGCCAGGAGCCCGAGGGTCGCGAGGAACGCCAGGAGGCGTGGGAAGAAGAGCGAGGGCCCCAGGACCCGCTGCCCCAGCGCCACGAGGGAGATGAAGACCGGCGGGTAGTTGGCGACGAGGAAGGGATAGTCGGCGAGGTCGGGGAAGTAGCTGCCGTGATCGGCCAGGAGCTGGGCCATGGCGAGCGTGCAGCCCTCGCCGTAGTCGCGGCTCCAGGGCGAGGAGAGCACGGAGGAGGCCTGCCGCGCGAACGACCACGTGCCGTGCGCGAGGACGACGGCGAGGAGGACGGCCCCGAGCCGCTTCAACCGGTCGATCTCGTGCCCATCGTGTTCCCCGAGAGACTAGACGCCGCGCCGGAGGCCGTCAACCACGCCGCGAGGGCGGCGAGAGCCGCGAGGGTCGGGGCTTCTCGGGCCCGGCGGGAAGAGCGGCAAGCACCTCCGCGCGGCTGAGGCGCGTCAGACCACCCAGTACGCGTCGATCGCCAGGGTGAGCGCGGCGAGCAGAACACCCAGGCTCAGCGCTTCGTCCGCGGCCGGCTCGGAGCCGCCCTCGGCCATGCTGCCCACCAGGACGAAGGGCATGAGCGGGATCAGGATGCGCCCCACCTCGCCGCGCACGACGCCCATCAGGACGAGCAGCGCCACCCCGCCGAAGACCCCGAGCCGGAAGCGGTCGAGGGCGGCGAGCGGGCCCGGCGCGAAGGTGCGTCGGATCGTCCGGCGTAGCGCCCACAACCCGGCGACCACGACCGGCAGGCCGGTGAAGACGGCGAGGTCGAGCGGGTCGAAGACGAGCCACAGCGCGTAGCTCCGCGGCAGCGTGAACGCGGCGCGGTGAATGGCCAGCGCCGACGCGGCGACGGTGCGGGCGAGCGCCCGGCGGTCGACGCTCGCCCACGCGACCACGGCGCCGCCGGCGATCGCGAGGAAAGGGCTATCCAATTCGGTCCGGGGGATACCACCTATTGTGGCAGTGGTCATGTGGCAG
>JBGPQQ010000152.1:0-7481 GCA_041489115.1 Vicinamibacteria bacterium
CGAGCGTCGTCTACGCGACGGTCGAGGCCAAGGAGAGCGCCGTCTACCGCTCCGACGACCTCGGCGAGAGCTGGGAGCGGACCAGCACCGCGAGCTCGGTCCTCGCCCGGCCGTTCTATTTCTCCCACCTCGTGGCCGACCCGAAGGACTGGAGGAGGGTCTACAAGCCGGGCTTCAGCCTCTACCTGAGCGAAGACGCCGGCAAGACGTTCGCCAACGTGGGCGGCAACACCCACCCGGACGTCCACGCCCTCTGGGTGGACCCGCGGAACACCGACAACCTCGTCATGGGCACCGACGGCGGCGTCTACGTCTCGCACGACCGCGGGGCGAAGTGGCGCTTCGTGGGCAGCCTGCCGGTCTCGCAGTTCTACCACGTGAGCTACGACATGGAGTGGCCGTACAACGTCTACGGCGGGCTGCAGGACAACTCGACGTGGTACGGGCCCTCACGGCGCCCCGGCCCCATCCAGAACAAGCACTGGAACTCGCTCACCGGCGGCGACGGCTTCTGGGCCTTCGTCGACCCGGACGACGCCGACATCGTCTACAACGAGTACCAGGGCGGCAACCTCTTCCGGATCCGCAAGTCCACCCTCGAGCAGAAGGACATCAAGCCCTCCCCGAGGGCGGGGGAACCGAAGTACCGCTTCAACTGGAACACCCCCATCCACCTCTCGCCGAACGACAGGGGGACGGTCTACTACGGGGCGCAATTCCTCTTCCGCTCGAAGGACCGCGGAGACAGCTGGGAGCGCATCTCGCCCGACCTGACCACCAACGACCCCGCCAAGCAGAAACAGCTGGAGTCGGGCGGCCTCACCATCGACAACTCGACGGCCGAGAACCACTGCACGATCTTCGCGATCGCGGAATCGCCGAAGAGCCGCGACGTCCTGTGGGTGGGCACCGACGACGGCAACCTGCAGGTCACACGCGACGGGGGCAAGACCTGGACCAACGTGGTCGGCGGCGTGCCCGGCCTGCCGAAGAACGCCTGGGTGTCGTCGGTCCAGGCGGGCCGGTTCGCGGAGGGCACGGCCTACGCCACCTTCGACAACCACATGGTCGGCGACATGAAGACGTACGTCTTCCGGACGGCCGACTTCGGGAAGACCTGGGAATCGCTGGTCACCGCCGATCTCCGCGGCTACGCCCACGTGGTCAAGGAGGACGTCGTCAACCCCGACCTCCTCTTCCTCGGCACGGAGCTGGGCCTCTTCGTCTCGGTGGACGGCGGGAGGCAGTGGGGCCAGTTCACGGGGAACCTGCCGAACGTGGCGGTGCGGGACCTCGCCATCCACCCGCGGGAACACGACCTTCTGGTCGCCACCCACGGGCGCGGGATCTACGTCGTGGACGACATCACCCCGCTGCGGGGGCTCACCCGCGACGTGGTGCAGAAGGACGTCGCCTTCCTCGAGTCCCGCCCGGCGCCTCTCCTCCTGTCGGCGAGCGAGTTCGTCTTCGGCGACGACTCGCAGTTCGACGGGCAGAACCCGCCCGAGGCGGCGATGATCACCTACTACCTCAAGAAGAGGCACCTCGTCGGAGACCTGAAGCTCGAGGTCTACGACGCGAAGGGCGCGCTCGTCTCGACCCTCCCCGGGGGGAAGCGCCGCGGCGTCAACCGCGCCGCGTGGCCGATGCGCGGCCCGGCGCCGAAGATGCCGAAGGCCGCCGAGATCGTCGGGGGGAGCCTCTTCGGGGCCCGGCTGCCCGAGGGCACCTATACGGTCAAGATGATCAAGGGGAAGGACACCTACGAGTCGAAGGTCTCGCTCGTGCCCGACCCGCGGTCGCGCGCCACCGCTGAGGACCGGCGCCTCCAGCGCGAGACGGTCACGAAGCTCCACGGGCTCCTCGGCCAGATGACGTTCACCGTGGAGAGGATCGCGGACCTGCGCGACCAGGCCCGCGCCCGCGCGGAGAAGCTGCCTAAGGGGGGCGCGCTCCGCAAGCGGCTCGAGGCCTTCGCCGACGCCATGGAGGCCCAGCGAGCCGCCCTCGTCTCGACGAAGGAGAGCGAAGGCGGGATCAGCGGGGACGAGAAACTCCGCGAGGAACTCGGGACGCTCTACGGCAACGTCAACTTCTACGAGGGGCGGCCCACGGAGTCGCAGATCAACCGGATGGGCGTGCTGGCCGCCGACCTCGAGGCGGCGGCGAAGACGTTCGACGCGACCGCGGACAAGGAGATGGCCACCCTCAACCCGCAGCTTGCGAAGCGGAAGCTCGACCCGCTCGCGAAGGTGAGCCAGGAGGAGTGGACGAAGCGCCAGAAGGGGTAGCGATCAGGGGAGTGGCCTGACCTCGGCCACCCACGGCTCGTGGTGCGCTCCGTAGCGGAGCAGGACCTCGTAGCGCGGCGGGGTGTGACGGCGCTGGGGGGCTGGAGGGCCGGGTCGGTCCCCGTCCCGGGGCCCCGCCGGCCTCGGCACGGCAGCGTCCGCGGCGCGGAATGCTGCGAGGGGCGCCCCCAGGTGCTTCGGCACGTGGACCTCGGAGACCAGGATGTACTGGATGCGGCCGGAGAGGACGGCCTTTCCGGCGCTGTCGCCCTCGCCCTCCTCGAGAAGCGTCCACCGGGGCGCGACGATCGCGGGGACGATCAGGCAGCGGGACCTGTCGGGGTAGAGGCGCCGCAGCTCGTCCGGGTCGCGCCCGACGTCGATCGGAACGAGACGACTCGCCGAGACGCGGGCGTTCTCGCGGGGCGCGTCCTTCCCCTCGGGCGCCGCCTCGGCGGCCTCGAGCCAGCGGTGCCAGGCGGGGCCATCGTACTCGAGCACGACGTAGGCCCGCCAGGGCACCATCCGCCCGTAGCGCTCCCGCGCGTCCTTTCCCTCCGCCGGGTAGCTGCAGTCGAAGCCCAGCGACGCGAGCTTCGCCCGATCGAACCACGGCGTCTCGATCTTCGATCCCGGGAACTTGCGCTGCCACTCGAGCCGCAGGAAGGCTCCCGTGTTGTCTTCGGTCCAGAGCGCGAGCGGGAGCTCGCGCTCGGTGAGGCGCACCTCGGCCTCGGGCTCTCCCGCCCGGTTGTGCGCGACGCCCACCAGGGCGACGGCGTTGGCCACGACCACGACCGCCGCCGCGAGGATCGGCCCCGCCCGCCTCATGCCGTCACCCGGTGCCGGGTGGAGCGGAGCCGGCGGAGAGCGAGCAGGATCGCGACCGCCAGGGCCCCGATCACCAGGAAGAAGAGCCACCGCGGCATCCAGTCCCACCACCAGTCGAAGAAGCGCGCGAAGAGGGAGAGCGCCAGGAACGCGGTCCCGGCGGTCTCGACCTCGCGCCAGCCGCGGCGGCTGCCGACCACGATCGCGACTCCGGCCAGGGCGAAGCTCGTCAGCTGGTAAACGGCCTCCACGGTTCCCGAAGGCCAGGGGACATAGCTGGCCCACCCCCAGTTGGAGACGACGAAGAGAGCCAGGAAGAGCACGATCAGGCCGCAGGCCCGGTAGAGCGGCGGGAAGCGGGGGAGTCCGCGGGACGGCACGAACGCGGCCATGAGCAGGAGAAGCACGGCAGGGAGGAAGAGGTTCTCGGGCCGCTCGCCCAGGAACTCCCAGGGGCAGTGCATCCAGCTCGACACCTGGGAGGAGAAGAAGACCGTGAAGCCGGCGATCGCCGCGAGCAGCAAGAGCTGCAGGCCGTAGGCGTAGGCCAGGAGCCCGGCGAAGGCGGCCCAGGCGAGGAAGGCGCCCGGCGTCGGCGTGAGGTTGAACGTGGCGCCGAGGACGTTGAGGTCGAGGACGAAGCACGCGACGGCCACGAGCCCGAGGATGCCGGCCACGTAGAGCGTGCGCTCTTTCCGGGCGGCAAGCTCCATCCCCGCGAGCGCGGCGAGGGGGGCCGCGGCGAGGACGCCGACCTGGGCCCCGGTCGACAGGCTCCCCCAGAAGCGGTAGAAGAAGAAGTAGACGGCGGCGGAGAGCGCGATCGCCCCGAGGAACGAGGCGACGCGCATCCCGAGGGAGAGCCGCCGCTCGGCCTCGGTGCTGTCGACGTCGAAGCGCGCCGCGAGCGAGGCGACGGCCTCCTCGTGGAAACGGCGGAGTCGGTCCTGCTGCCCGCCGTCCAGGGCGACGACGCCGAGTCGCTCGAGCTCCGCGAGCTCCTCCCGGAAGGCACGGATCCGGTCGACGCGCCGCTGCGCGTCCTCCCGGGTGGCGAACCCCGGGTCGAAGGCCATCGCCCACCTCCGGCCGGAGTATGGAGGGCGCGCGCCCCGAGCGTCAACGAGAAAGGTCCGGCCCGCGCCGCCCGCCTGCCGGCCTCGGGTATGCTCAGGGCAAGGAGGCCCGACGTGATCCCCAGCCTGAAGCAATCCGAAGTCTGGTTCGTGACCGGCAGCCAGCACCTCTACGGCCCGGAGACGCTGAAGCAGGTCGCGGAGAACTCGCAGAAGATCGCCGCCGCGCTCGACCAGTCGGCCCGGATTCCCTGCCGGGTCGTCTTCAAGCCTGTCGTGAAGACGCCGGACGAGATCACGGCCCTCCTCGCCGAGGCCAACGTCGCGAAGGGCTGCGTCGGGCTCGTGCTCTGGATGCACACTTTCTCGCCCGCCAAGATGTGGATCGGGGGCCTCACCTCGCTGCAGAAGCCCTGGCTGCACCTCCACACGCAGTTCAACCGGGACCTGCCGTGGGGCTCGATCGACATGGACTTCATGAACCTGAACCAGGCCGCCCACGGCGACCGGGAGTTCGGGTTCATCGGCACGCGCCTCCGGCTGAGCCGCAAGGTGGTGGTCGGCCACTGGCAGGACGAGGAGGTCCACGACCGCGTGGGCGCCTGGATGCGGGCGGCCTGCGGCTGGGCGGAGACGCGCCGGCTCAAGGTGGCCCGCTTCGGCGACAACATGCGCGAGGTGGCGGTCACCGAGGGCGACAAGGTGGCGGCGCAGCGGCAGTTCGGCTACTCGGTGAACGGCTACGGGGTCGGCGACCTGGTCGCCGTCATCCAGAAAGTGCCCGACGCCGAGGTCGACGCGATCGTCAGGCAGTACGGCGAGCAGTACGAGGTCAAGGCCACGGACGCCCAGAGGGCGAACCTCCGCGAGCAGGCCCGCATCGAGGCCGGCCTGCGGGCCTTCCTGCAGAGGGGCGGGTTCTCTGCGTTCACCACGACCTTCGAGGACCTGCACGGCCTCCAGCAGCTCCCCGGCCTCGCCGTCCAGCGGTTGATGGCCGAGGGCTACGGCTTCGGGGCCGAGGGCGACTGGAAGACCGCCGCTCTCGTCCGCGCGCTCAAGGTCATGGCGAGCAGTCTCCCGGGCGGGACGTCGTTCATGGAGGACTACACCTACCACCTCGACCCCCGGGGCCAGAGGGTGCTCGGCGCCCACATGCTGGAGGTCTGCCCCTCGATCGCGGAGGGGAGGCCCTCGCTGGAGGTGCACCCGCTCGGCATCGGCGGCAAGGCCGATCCCGCCCGCCTCGTGTTCCACGTGCCCGAGGGCCCCGCCCTCAACGCCTCCCTCATCGACCTCGGGAACCGCTTCCGTCTCATCGTCAACGCGGTGGACGTGGTGCCTCCCGACGCCGCCCTGCCGAAGCTGCCCACCGCGCGCGCGGTCTGGGTCCCCCGCCCGAGCCTGAAGATCGCCGCCGCGGCCTGGATCCACGCCGGAGGCGCCCACCACACGGCCTTCAGCCAGGCCCTGACCCCGGAGCACCTCGAGGACTACGCCGGGATGGCGGGGATCGAGCTCGTGCTCATCGACGGGGGGACCACGATCCGCCAGCTCGAGAAGGAGCTGCGGTGGAACGAGGTCTACTACCACGTCGCGAAGGGGCTCTGATCTCGGGCCCATGGCCATCCGCGTCTTCATCACCGGGGGTACCTTCGACAAGACCTACGACGAGATCTCCGGGAAGCTCCTCTTCAAGGACACCCACATCCACGAGATGCTGCAGCTCGGCCGCTGCCGCCTCGACGTCGCCGTGCGAACCCTGATGATGGTGGACAGCCTGGAGATGACCGACGCCGACCGCCAGCTCGTCCTCGAGAACTGCCGGAGCGCGGCCGAGGAGCGGATCGTCGTCACCCACGGCACCGACACCATGACGGACACCGCCCGGGTGCTCGGCGAGGCGCGGCTCGCGAAGGCGATCGTCCTGACCGGGGCGATGGTGCCCTACGCCTTCGGCAGCTCGGACGGCCTCTTCAACCTGGGGAGCGCTCTCTCCTTCGTCCAGGCCCTGCCCCACGGCGTCTTCGTCGCGATGAACGGACGCTGCTTTCCCTGGGACGACGTGACCAAGAACCGGGAGCTCGGGATCTTCGAGCCCCGGCGCTGAGACGTCAGCGAACGGAGGCGAGGAAGCGCTCGATCGCCGGCCAGCCGAGAGGCTTGTCGTCCTCGTGCTTGAAGAAGACGAACGCCTTCTGCCACGGCTGGGCGCGGATGCGCTCCGCCCACCCGGCGAGCCCGGCGTCGTCGTAGTCGCAGCGGCGCAGGCGCAGGTAGCCCCAGTCGGCGGTCGGCACGATGGGGGCGCCCGCCTCGCCCGACTCCTCGGTGTCGGCGCAGACGAGCGCGGCGTTGCATCCGCGGAGCGCCGCGTACACGTCCTCGTCCCGCCAGGTCTCGTGGCGGAACTCGAAGGCGACCGGCCGGCCCGGGGGGAGGAAGCCCAGGAAGTCGCGCAGGCGACCGACGTCCTTCCGGAGGAACGGTGGGGTCTGGAAGAGGACGGGGCCGAGCCGCTCGCCGAGAGTCGAGGCCACGTCGAAGAGGTAGACCACGGTCTCCTTCGACTCGGCCGCGAGCCGCTGGCGGTGGGTGATGCGCTGCGAGGCCTTCAGGACGAAGACGAAGCCCGGGGGGACCTCGTCCGCCCAGCGGAGCAGCATCTCGCGGCCCGGGAGGCGGTAGAAGGTGTTGTTGATCTCGACGGTCCGGAAGCGCTCCGCGTAGTAGCGGAGCATGTCCTTCTCCTTCGTCTTCTCGGGGTAGAAGGATCCACGCCACTCCTTGTAGGCGTACCCGCTCGTGCCGACGAGGATCTGCATGGGGCCTCCGTGGTAGAACCCTAGCATGGACGAGCCGCGGGCGCGGGGCACCTCGCTGTGGCTGACGCCGGAAGGCGCCGCCCGGGACAGGCTCGCCGCAGCCGTCGCCCGGCTCGCCGCGCGCCTCGGCACCAAGCCCTTCGCGCCGCATCTCACCCTCCTGCCAGGGATCGACGGCCCTGAGGACGAGGTGCTCGAGACGACCCGGCGCCTCGCGTCGATTCTCCGGCCGCTCCGGTTGTCCCTGCGGTCCATCGAGGGCCGGGACGAGCACTTCCGCTGCCTCATCGTGCTCGTGGACCTGGACGAGCCGTTGCGCGCCGCCCACGCGGCGGCGGCGCGGGCCTTCGGCCGTGAGCCGGACCCCGCGTTCCTCCCGCACCTGAGCCTCGTCTACGGGACGCTGGCGCCGGAGGTCAAGCGGAGCCTCGTGGTCGAGCTCACGGACGAGACGCCCC
>JBGPQQ010000153.1:0-7471 GCA_041489115.1 Vicinamibacteria bacterium
CTCGAGCAGCATCGGGTCGATGTAGGCCTTCTCGGCCAGGCGCCGGACGCGCTGCCGCGCGACGTCGTCCAGCTCCTCGTCGGTGAGGACACCCCGCTCGCGGTCGAGCCGGTTCTGCTCGCGGATCGCCCCCATGATCCGCCCGACGTCGAGCGGCTCGCGCTCGGGATCGAAGGGCAACTCCACGTCAGAACGCCGCGGGATAGCAGCTCGCGCGGTAGATCCCCTGACCCGTGCGGATGTACTTGTGCGAGTAGTCCACCTTGTACTGCTCGCTGAACGTGTTCGTGCCCCGCTTGACCATCAGCTCCTCCTGCACCTGGGCGCAGTAGCCCTTCGTCACGAGGATCTGGACGACCCCCGCCAGGTAGGCGTCGAGGTCCGTGACGCGGGGCCAGTCGGTTCCGGGCTGGATGTCCGTGAAGTCGAAGAGCCCCGGCTTGTCCTTCTGGATCTGGACAATGGCGGCGGCGACGTCTTCGTAGTAGACCCCACCGGAGGGCTCGCGCGAGCAGGCCACCTCGCGGCTGGACGGCAGCGAGCAGCCGGGCGGGGGCGGCGGCAGCGCGCCCTGAGCCGCCGGCACCACGGAGGGATAGCAGGTCGCGCGGTAGCTGCCCGGTCCGAAGCGGGCGATCTGCCACGAGGTCATCACGTGGTACTGATCGCTGTAGGCGCTCGTGTTGGTCACGCCCAGCTCCTCGCCGTCGAACTGCGCGCACAGGCCCTTGCGGTCCAGGATCTTGATCAGGCCGACGTAGTAGGCGCCGATGCTCCTCACGACGTCCCCTTCGAAGATCTGGGGCTGCTCGCCCTGCAGGGTGCGAATCGCGTCGTCCATCTCGGCCTGGAAAGTGGCGGCCTCGTACTTGCAGGGCGCGTCGGCGTTTCCCGCGGGAAGGCGGGCGCACGCCTGCGACAGCGGCGGCTCCGGCGTCGCGGAGGCGATGGGGGTCGGAGTCGGGGTGATCGGAACGGTGGGGCTCGTGCCGGTGTTCGAGGCGCCCCCCCCGCCGCAGACGCTGGCGGTCAGCGCGGCGAGGACGACGAGGACGACCCGGAGGGGCAAGCGTCGGGCGAGGTACGAAACAAGCATGAGGACAAGACTCCTTGAGCCACAATCGTGGCCAATTAAACACCCGCATTATAGAGCGAACCCCCCGGCACAGCCACTATGGAAAGTGCATTTCTCGTCTCTCACCTGCAATTAGTTGTCAAGGGGTCACGGGCGCAGCCTCCGGAGGGCCTCGGTTGCCGCCTCGCGAACCTCCGGCTCGTCGTCCGTCTGCGCCCGCACGAGGGCGGATGTCACGGCCGAGGCGGCGGGGCCGATGCGCCCCAGGGCGGCGGCGGCCTCCCGCCGAGGTACCACGCAGCGAAGCCGCGCACGTAGAGGTCGCCGCTCGCCATGGCGGAGCGGAGCACGGGGACGGCCCGCTCCGCCGCGGTCCGATCCGGTAGATCGCCTCGGCGGACCGGGCGCGCACGTTCTCCCGCGGGTCGCCGAGCCCGCGGGCGAGAGCCTCGAACGCGGGCCGCGCCTCCGGCCCCACCTGGCCGAGGGCGACCGCGGCTCACAGGCGGACGCTCTCCGCCGGATCCTGCAGCGCCTTCGCCAGCGCTAGGAATCTCTGGGGAGCTGGTTCGCCCCAAGACGACTCCGGCCTGCCCCGCGCGAAGAGCGCACGAACTACGAATCTGTGGAACCGGTCCCCCTTGGACTCTCGGCCTGGGTGAGCCCCAGCCGCTGGCGAATCCGCCGGACCTCGTCGCCGGTCAGTGGACTCGATCTTCAACAGATCACGGAACTACGCCCTCTCCGCGCGGCACCCAGACATAGCGTGGCGCGCAGAGATACCCCGTCAGGGACCGAGGGGCTCTCCCACTTCGAGCAAGATCCTCGACGAGGCGGTAGTACCTGTTGAGGCCAAAAAGCCGAGGCGTGAAGCAGTCGTCATGGATGACCATCTTCCATCGCTTGGATCTGAAGGAGCTCATCACGCTTCTGCGAAAGCGATCCTTGATGGCTGTGTCTCTGCCAGGGTCAGAGGTGATCGTGCGGGGCCAGGAATAGACGTCGTTTACCCCCATGATATGGAGATGCCCTCTTCCTCCTGCCAAGACGCTGTAAAAGGGGTGGCAGGGCACAAAGATCTCTGGCCCCTGCTCGGTGAGATAGGCAAGAAGCCTCCTCGCTTCCGCGTGATCCTGCTGGTTGGGGACATGGGGGGATGGGTCCAGCCATCTGATCATGGCGTGGGCTGAAAGTAGCCCCAGGCCAAGAAGACTGAAGATCCGCAGCGATCCGAGCCAGGGTCTGTGGCGCTCTCCAATGGACCAGACAGCCCCGTCAGTTGAGGCCCTAAGCTCTGCGGCGAGCGCTGGGAGCTCAACGGCACACGCCGCAGACAGAAGCGCTCCGAAGTAGACGGCCGGAATGTACGCGTTGTCGTAGGCTCCCTGAGTTGCGCTGCCCACAGCCGCTGTCGCAAGACCCGTGGCCGCCATGGAAGCCCAATAGAAGAGCCTTCGAGACAGCCTGCGCCGGAAGGCCACGAACAGGAGGCACGCGGCGATGGGAACCAGGAGCATGAACCCGTAATCGAACAAGATACTAGGGGTCTCGGGCCAGATTCTTTCAATCAGAGTCTCATGGCTTTGGTGGAGTCGATAGATGTAGATCCACAGCCATCCATCCGTCAGGTACTGGCCAACCAGGATCGCCGTTGTGGTTGAGCCAAAGACCACAGCAGAGAACACCAGTCCACGCTTGATGCCCGAGGTCAAGGCCACTGAGGCAGCAGCTGCCACCATGAAAGGTGCAGCTGTCTGCTTCGTGAAGAACCCAAAGACCAGAAGGAGCGCCCCAAGCACGATCCGCGTCATCGATCGGCCCGGGGAGCAGCTGTAGAGCCCTGCAGAAACTAAAAACAACCACAGCGAGTCGCACCGGACCAGGTCATAGAAGGCTCCGCAGAGAGGAAAGGCCAGACACACTGCCGCAGCCCCCAAGAGCCCGGCTGTGGTGGCCACGGCTGGCAGCTCCTCTGACTCAAACTGCTGCGCGATGCCACGCGCCGCAGCGACGAGAAACACCAAGGCACCAGAGAACGCCAGGATGGAGACAGCACGGCCTAGCATGTATGAAAGACCGAAGATCTTTGAGAGCACGCAGAGGACTGCTGGGTACAAGGGAGTGTAGAGAAAGCTCACGAAGTCAACGGAAGGCTCTGCATAGAGGGGCTGGCCTCTCCCAAGCCGCAGGGCGTGGGTGAGGATGCCGCCTTCCATCCACTCCAAGTCGAGGGGGTAGCTCAATCGCAACAGGAAGACGCGGGCAAGGACAACAAAGATCCAGGTGGAGAGGACGATGAAAGGCAGAAACGGGAGGTGCGAAGAGATGGTCCTCTTCGCTTGGCCAACCCAGACGGAAATGCGACTGGCGATCTCAGTTGGGCCCACGTGCGTGGCCAAGGCAGGCTTGTCTACTTCTCACGGAAGCACCCAGGGATCAAATGCATCGTGACGAGCGCTGATGTCAGGTGCAGAGACCTCGAATTGACCTATAACCTATAGTCATTTCCTTCTGCAACAGCATCGGATCCAGCTGATCGAGCGCCTGGACGTGCGACTTCTCGTCCAAGCTGAAGATGGCGGCATGTCGCGGTGGATTGAGATACAGGCCCATGATGTCGGCGGCCTTGCGCTCGAAGTCGGGATCGTCGGAGGCCATGTAGCGCTCGAGCCGATGTGGCTGGAGGCCTGCGCGCGCCCAGACCCGCGCAACCATCATGTGGTTGATACCCAGAGCCGCGCCGAGCTTGCGTGTGCTCCAGTGCGTCGAGCCGTCGGCAGGCTGGGTCCGGGTCTTCTCCAAGATCTTCGCCTCGAGCGCTGCGGTTCTCACTCGCGCCCGCCCGCCTACGTAGCGCGAGTCGAGCCCGCGCATGCGGCTTTCCATGAACCGGCGCTTCCAGCGGGTGACGTAGGGCGACCTGCAGCCCACCGCCTGCTCGACCTCGACGTAGGTGCGCCCTTCGGCGAGCATCAGGATCAGACGCGCTCGCTGAACCATCTCTGCCTGTGCGCTGCGCAGCCGGGAGAGCTTCCCGAGCTTCCTTCTCTCTGTCGGCGTGATGCGGAGGCAGCCCCCGCCTACTCCTCGGCCATGAATGGGTAGCGATAGTCCCGCGGCGGGTTGAAGGTCTCCTTCACCGACCGGGCGCTCACCCAGCGGACGAGATTGAGCTTGGACCCCGCCTTGTCGTTCGTACCCGAGGCCCGCGCGCCGCCGAAGGGCTGCTGCCCGACCACCGCGCCCGTCGGCTTGTCGTTCACGTAGAAGTTGCCGGCGCAGTTGCGGAGCGCCGCCGCGGCCTGCCGCACCGCGGCGCGGTCGTTCGCGAAGACGGCGCCGGTGAGGGCATAGGGCGAGGTC
Source organism: Vicinamibacteria bacterium (assembly GCA_041489115.1). GTDB lineage: Bacteria > Acidobacteriota > Vicinamibacteria > Fen-336 > Fen-336 > DATBSL01. The sequence continues at coordinate 4,439 of JBGPQQ010000153.1, forward strand.
GCGTCCACGAGGCGCAGCGTCTCCTCCCACTTCGAGTCGTCGTAGACGTAGGCGGTGACCACCGGGCCGAAGATCTCCTCGCAGAGGAGCTTGTAGCCGGGGTCGGCGGTCTCGACGAGCGTTGGCTGGACGAAGTAGCCCGTCTCGCCGTTGACGCCGCCGCCGGCCACGATCGTCGCCGTTCGCTTCGCCTCCGCGAGGTACGCGGAAATGCTCTCGAAGGCCTTGCGGTCGATCACCGCGCCCATGAAGTTCCGGAAGTCCTGCACGTCGCCGACCCCGATCTCCGCGATCATGGCGACGATGCGGTCGCGGACGTCGTTCCAGATCGACCGCGGGACGTAGATGCGGCTCGCGGCCGAGCACTTCTGACCCTGGTACTCGTAGCCGCCGCGGACGACCGCCACCGCGAGCGCGGCCGGGTCGGCCGAAGGGTGAGCCACGATGAAGTCCTTGCCTCCCGTCTCGCCCACGATCCGCGGGTAGGAGCAATAGCGGTCCATCTGGGCGCCGATCGTGCGCCACATCGAGTTGAAGACCTCGGTGGAGCCGGTGAAGTGGACGCCGGCGAGGTCGCGGTGGTTGAGGACGACGTCGGAGACGGCCGAGGCGTTGCCCGGCACGAAGTTGACGACGCCGGGAGGCAGGCCGGCCGCCTCGAGCAGCCGGAGGATGCAGTAGGCGCTCGGGACCGCCGAGGAGGCCGGCTTCCACACGACCGTGTTGCCCATGAGGGCGGGCGAGGTCGGGAGGTTGCCGGCGATCGAGGTGAAGTTGAAGGGCGTCACCGCGTAGACGAAGCCCTCGAGCGGCCGGTAGTCGAGCTGGTTCCACATCGTGGCGTTCGAGAGCGGCTGCTCGGCGTAGAGCTCCTGCGCGTAGTGCGGGTTGAAGCGCCAGAAGTCGATGAGCTCGGCCGCGGAGTCGATCTCGGCCTGGAAGGCGGTCTTCGACTGGCCGAGCATCGTCGCGGCGTTGAGCGTGGCGCGCCAGGTCGTGGCCAGCAGCTCGGCCGCCCGGAGGACGACGGCGGCGCGGTCCTCCCACGGCCAGCGCGCCCACTCGCGGCGGGCCGCGGCCGCGGCCTCGATCGCCTGCGCCACGTGCTCCTTGGAGGCCCGGTGCCAGTCGGCGAGGACGTGGCCGTGGTCGTGCGGCATCACCGCCTTCGCGAGGTCGCCGCTCCGGACCTCCTTCCCGCCGATGACCAGCGGGATCTCGACCCGCTCCGAGGCCATCGCCTTCAGCCGGGCCTTGAGCTCGGCCTTCTCGGGGGAGCCGGGCGCGTAGGACCTGACCGGCTCGTTGAGGGGCGGGGGAACGCGCCGGGTTCCATTGAAGCCGAAGTCACTGGTCACGGGAGGAGTCCTTTCGGAGGCGTGACGGCCGCCGGCCGTGGGCGCGGCGACGGGACCCCAAGATACCACTTCCTAGCTGGTGTAGAGCTCGAGTTCCTCGGTGTCCTGGTGGTTGTACCTCCACTCCGGGGTGCGCAAGGAGTACGCGGGGCCCGCCGCGTAGTTCTCGATGAACCACCCGGAAGAACAATACGGGTTACTCGCGGCCAAGGGCGGCAGGTACGTCATGTGCGCCTCACCCTCCGGGGCTTGCCGTGCCCGTCGCCTCGGGCGAACATGCGTGCCGATGGCCGACGCGCCCGACACAGGAACCGCTCCAGCGAGGGCTGGCCGCGCTCGCGACCTCTTCGTCAACCTCCTGGTCGCCGCCTTCACGATGGCTCTCGCCCTCGGCGGGGCTGAGCTCGTGGCCCGGCTCATCGAGCCCCCGGCCACTGCCGCGCCCGCCGACTACATCACGGACTGGCAGGCGTGGGACGGCGACTTCTACACGGTCAAGTCCGCCGCCGTCGGCTGGCCCCCGTGGGAGGACTACAACACCGAGGGGCTGCGCGACCGCGAGCACGCGATCGAGAAGCGGCCGGGCACCTGGCGCGTCGCCTGCCTCGGCGACAGCGTGACCCTCGGCTGGGGCATCCGGCCGCAGCAGGCCTGGCCGCAGGTCCTCGAGGAGCTGGCCGCGGCCTCGGGCCGCGACCTCGAGGTGATGAACATCGCCCTTGGCGGATGGTCCACGCGCCAGGAGCTGATCGCCTGGCGCCGGATCGCCCGGCGTTACCAGCCCGACCAGGTGCTCCTCGGCATCTGCCTCAACGACGTCGCCGAGATGCAGAACAACCTCTCCCGCCCGCCGAAGCTTCTCGCCGAGCTGCACCGGCGCTCCGTCCTCGTGCGGCGGATCGTGGGCGCGCGGCAGCGGGAAATCGGGGCGGTGGACGAGCTGTTCACGTCGCCGGACGCGCCGAACGTTCGCCAGGGGTACGAGAAGATGTTCGCGGACCTGCGCACGCTGCGGGACGAGGTGCGCGCCGACGGGGCGCGCTTCGGAATACTCGTCTTCCCCTTCCGCTTTCAGGTGGCCCCGAGGGCGCCGCCACCGCTCGCCCAGCGCACGATCGCCGAGTTCTGCCGGCGCGAGGGAATCCCGTTCCTCGACCTGCTTCCGGCCGTCGCGTCTCTCGGGGAATCGGCCTTCTACGACTACGACCACTTCAGCCCGGCGGGGGCCCGTCTCGTCGCGGAGCAGGTGCTGGACTCCGGTCTCATCGCGGAGAGGAGCGCAGCCGGTCCGGGCGCGACGGACGTCGCTCCTCGAGCCTTGGCGCCGAGGGGAGAGCCGGGAGGCGGCCACGACCCGGGGAGGCTGCTCGAAGCCTTGAAGGATCCGGCCGAGGCGCGCCGCGCCGCCGCCGCGCGCGGCCTCGCCACTCTCGGTGAGGCCGCCGCCTCCGCCGTGCCCGCGCTCGCGGCCGCTCTCGGCGATCCCAGCCACGCCGTGCGCGCCGCCGCGGCCTGGGCGCTCGGGGACATCGGACCCGCGGCCGCTCCCGCGAAGCCGGCCCTCGTCCGCCTGCTGCACGACGGCGACCCGTTCGTGCGCGCGGGCGCGGCCTTCGGCCTCGGCGGGATCGGCGGCGCCGCGAGGGACGCCGTCCCGGCACTCGTCGAGCGGCTC
>JBGPQQ010000154.1:0-7419 GCA_041489115.1 Vicinamibacteria bacterium
CGCTCCAGCCCGGCGAGCGCCTCGGTCAGCTGCGCCCCGATGGTCGCGATCTGGAAGAACGGCCCGACGAGGAAGCCCAGGAAGACCGTGTAGGTGAAGAACGAGCCGACCGTCATGCGGCCGGCGAGGATCTCGCTCGCCCCGACGTACATGACGCCCGCCCCCACGAGCCCCAGGAGCACCGTGGACGAGAGGGAGAGCACCGACGTCGTCGCCAGCGTCCGGAAGACGTTGTCGAGGATGCGCCGGACCCCGACCTCGAAGACGGCCGCCTCGCGGGCCTCCGCGTGGTAGCCCTTCACCACCCGGACTCCCCCCAGCGACTCCGTCAGGCGGCCCGTCACCTCGGCGTACATCTGCCCGCGCTCCCGGAACACCGGCCGCAGCACCCGGAAGCCCCGGAAGACGACGAGGCCGAACGCCACGAGCGCGACGACGGTCAGGAGCGTCACACGGGGGCTGAGGCGCAGCATCACTGCGAACGCGAGGGTCGCAGTGAGCATGCCCCCGGCCATCTCGATGAGCCCGGTCCCCACCAGGTTCCGGAAGCCCTCGACGTCGTTCATGATCCGGGAGACGAGGTCGCCCGTCTTGTTCGCGTCGTGGAAGGCCACCGGCAGGCGGCCGACGTGCTCCTGCACGCGGATCCGCATCTCGGCGATCAGTTTCTGCGCCGCCTTCGACACGAGCTGGACGAGGGCGAACGAGCCGAGCCCCTGGACCACCGTGGCGACGACGACGGCACCGACCAGGGGGACCAGCAGCTCGACGTGGCGGCGGCCGATGACGTCGTCGATGAGGTACTTGGTGGAGGCGGGCAGGACGAGCCCGGCCACCCGGCTCACGGCCATGAGAAGGAAGGCGAATGCCAGGAGCCCCCGCCGGGGCTTCACGAGCGCCCAGACGTCGGGCAGAAGGGCCCGCAGGCGCTCGGGCTTGCGTGCCCGGGCCGACTGCTTCGACAGCCGGGTCACGATCCGGGCGGCTCCCTTCACCGCGGTATTCTACCGCGGCGCCCGGAAAGGGACCGGGAGCGCGAGCCGGGGTCCGGGCGGGCCCGGGCCAGGGTCCCGCTCAGGCGGCGCGAGTTCTCGCGCGACGCGCCGCCTTCGGAGCCCTTCGCCGCTCGGCCTCGCGGGCCGCGCGGAGCTTCTCGATGATCCGCCCCAAGTCGTCGGTCCTGCCGCACTGCAGGCAGGCGATGACCGGGCGATCCAGTCGGTGCAGGAACCTCTTTCCGCAGCGGCATTCGACGAGCAGGGCGATGAAGCGGCGGGTCGGTCGGTGGTGCAGTAGCTTCATCACGCGAGCCGAATACGCAAGGCGCATACCGGGCGATCCAGTGTTGCAGCGACACGAGTTATGGCCGTCCTGTCCGCTTTCTCGCCGACGCCGCCTGTCCGACCGCCGGCCCTCGCGAGGGCGAAACCCTTGCGCCGCCCGGGGTCGGAAAGCGCCATCTTCGGCACCGATCGCGCCGAAAAGCCGGTTTACGGCTGGCCTGTTTCGTGCTTTCAACCGCTTCGGCCATGTTTCAGATACTCGAAGCACGCTTCCTCGCCCCCGACGTCAAGCTTCTCCGCATCGAGGCCCCCCGGATCGCCCGCAAGCGGCAGGCCGGCCAGTTCGTGATCCTCCGCGTCCACGAGCACGGCGAGCGGATCCCGATCACGATCGCGGACTCGAGCGCGGAACGCGGCGACATCACGATCGTCGTCCAGGGCATCGGCAAGACCACGAAGCTCCTCAACTCCCTCGGCGCCGGCGACTCGATCCGGGACGTGGTCGGTCCCCTCGGGAAGCCCTCCGAGGTCGAGCGCTTCGGCACCGCCTGCGTGATCGGCGGCGGCGTCGGGGCGGCGATCGCCTACCCCACCGCCGTGGCGCTGAAGCAGGCCGGCAACCGGGTGATCTCGATCCTCGGCGGCCGCACGCGGGCCCTCGTCGTCCTCGAGGACGAGATCCGGAAGACGAGCGACGCGCTCCACGTCACAACGGACGACGGGAGCTACGGCGAGAAAGGCCTCGTCACCGACAAGCTGAAGGCCCTCATCGACGCCGGCGAGCGGATCGACTACGTCCTCGCGATCGGCCCGATCCCGATGATGCGCGCGGTGGCCGAGACGACGCGTCCCCACGGCATCAAGACCGTGGTCAGCCTCAACTCCGTCATGGTCGACGGCACCGGCATGTGCGGAGGCTGCCGCGTGAGCGTCGACGGCAAGAGCCAGTTCGCGTGCGTGGACGGACCCGAGTTCGACGCCCACCGGGTGGACTTCCAGAACCTCGCGAACCGCAATGCCATGTACCGGGACGCCGAGGCGAGGGCTCTCCGCGACTTCCTCGCGGACCCGGAGCGCGACCTCTCCCTCGTGCCGGGGCACGAGTGCCGCCTTCTGGCCCAGGCCGAGGGGGCAAAGGTAGAGGCATGACGAACCCCCTCTCCCCCAAGGAGCGCGTCAAGATCCCCCGGCAGAGGATGCCGGAGCAGGAGCCCTCCGCCCGCCGGCAGAACTTCCAGGAGGTGAACCTCGGCCTCGCCGCCACCGTGGCCGCCACCGAGGCGTCGCGGTGCATCGAGTGCGCCTCGCCCGCCTGCGTCAAGGGGTGCCCGGTCGGGGTGAAGGTCCGGGAGTTCGTGGACCTCGTCCTCAAGCAGGACTACAAGGCGGCGGCCGCGAAGATGCGGGAGGACAACGTGCTGCCCGCCGTGACCGGCCGCGTGTGCCCGCAGGAGGACCAGTGCGAGGGCGCGTGCGTCATGGGGAAGAAGTTCGACCCCCTGGCCATCGGCTACCTCGAGCGGTTCATCGCCGACTGGGAGGCGCAGTCCGGCGAGCTCGGGCTCCCGCCCCGGGCAACGGCCACCGGCAAGAAGGTGGCCTGCGTGGGCAGCGGCCCCGCCTCCCTCACCGCCGCCGCCGACCTCGTGCAGAAGGGCCACGACGTGACCGTCTTCGAGGCCCTGCACGAGATCGGCGGCGTCCTCGTCTACGGCATTCCCGAGTTCCGCCTCCCGAAGGACATCGTCCGCCAGGAAGTCGGGAACATGGAGAAGATGGGTGTGCGCTTCGAAACGAACGTCGTGGTCGGGCGCACCGTCACCATCGACGAGCTGATGCAGCAGGAGGGCTACGACGCCGTCTTCGTGGCGACCGGCGCGGGACTGCCGAAGTTCCTCGATGTCCCCGGGGAGAACCTGAACGGCGTCTACTCCGCCAACGAGTTCCTCTCGCGCGTCAACCTCATGAAGGCCTACCGCTTCCCCGAGTACGACGAGCCCATCTACGACTGCCGCGGGAAGAACGTGGCCGTCATCGGCGGCGGCAACACGGCCCTCGACGCCATCCGCACCGCCCTCCGGCTCGGCGCCGCGAAGGCGATGATGCTCTACCGCCGGTCCGAGGCCGAGATGCCCGGGCGCGCGGAGGAGATCCACCACGCCAAGGACGAGGGGGTCGAGATCCACACCCTCACCCACCCGGTCGCGTTCCTGGGCGACGAGAAGGGCTGGCTGCGGGGCGCCCGCTGCATCCGGATGGCGCTCGGCGAGCCGGACGACTCGGGTCGGCGCCGGCCGGTGCCCATCGAGGGCTCCGAGCTCGAGATCCCGCTCGACATGGCGATCGTCGCGGTGGGCACCGGCCCGAACCCGCTCGTGCAGTCCACGACGCCCGACCTGGCCACCAACCGGAAGGGCTACATCGCGGTGGCGGACCAGGAGACCCTGCGCACCTCGAAGAAAGGCGTCTTCGCCGGCGGCGACATCGTGACCGGCGCGGCCACCGTCATCCTGGCCATGGGCGCCGGCCGCACAGCCGCCCGCTCGATCCACGAGTACCTGACCACCGGCGTCTGGTAGCGCGAGCGTTCAAAGTAGGCGCCGTGCTCGCGCCGCGCCCTTCAGCTCCTCGCGGAAGTCCGGGTGGGCGCAGTCGATGAGGGCGAGGGCGCGCTCCCGGAGGGACTTGCCGAAGAGGTTCGCGACCCCGTACTCCGTGACGACGTACTGGACGTCGGCCCGGCTGGTCACCACCCCCGAGCCCTCGGCCAGCACGTCCACGATGCGCGAGATCTTCCCATCCTTCGCCGTCGAGGGCAGCGCGATGATCGGCTTGCCCCCGCGAGACCGCCTCGCCCCCCGGATGAAGTCCACCTGGCCGCCGAAGCCCGAGTAGATCGAGCGCCCCATCGAGTCCGAGCAGACCTGACCCGTGATGTCGATCGCGATCGCCGAGTTGATGGCCACCATCTTGTCGTTCTGGGCGATCACGAAGGGGTCGTTCACGTAGTCGGTCGGGTGAAACTCGACGAACGGGTTGTTGTCGAGGAAGTCGAACGTCTTCTTCGAACCCAGCACGAACGAGGAGATGATCTTCCCCTTGTGGAGGCTCTTGGCCTCGCCGGTGACCACCCCGTTCTCGAACAGCTCCACCACCCCGTCCGAGAACATCTCGGTGTGGATCCCGAGGTCGCGCTTCTCCTCGAGGAAGAGGAGCACCGCGTCCGGGATCTCGCCGATCCCCATCTGGAGCGTCGAGCCGTTCTCGATCAGGTCGGCCACGTGGCGGCCGATGGCCCGCGCCACCTCACCGATCTCGGTCACCTGGGGCAGCTCGATCACGGGCCGGTCGATCTCCACCACGTGGGTGAGCCGCGACACGTGGATGAAGCAGTCGCCCAGCGACCGCGGCATCTGCCGGTTCACGAGCGCGACGACCGCGCCGGCGCTCTCGGAGGCGGCCTTCGTGCACTCGACGCCCACCCCGTAGGAGCAGAAGCCGTGCTCGTCGGGCGGCGATATGTGGATGAAGGCCACGTCCACGGGGATCACCCGCGAGCGGATGAGGCCGGGGATCTCCGAGAGGGAGACCGGCACCCAGTCCGCCCGCCCCTCGTTCACCGCCTGCCGGACGTTCGGGCCGATGAAGAGGGCGCGGTGACGGAACGAGCCCGAGTACTTCGGATCCACGTGGTCGGCCGCCCCGAAGGTCAGCAGGTGCGTCACCTCGACGTCGTGGAGCTCGCCCGCGCGGCCCACGAGCGCCCTCAGCAGCTCCTCCGGGTTGTTGCACCCCGCGTGGAGCCACACGTGGTCGCCCGGGTGGACGAGCTTCACCGCGTCCTCGGCCGAGGTGACCTTGCTCCGGTAGATCTCGGTCCAGCCCATCCCGGCTACTCCTCGAGCCCCGGGAGGCGCCACCACTCGACCCCGAAGGCCCGCGCGAGGGCCTCGCTCGCGCAGCGGCCGCGGTAGACGTACGTGCCCCGCGCCAGGTCCGGGTGGGCCCGCAGGGCCGCGTCGATCCCGTGGTCGGCCACGGCGACGAGGTACGGGAGCGTCGCGTTGGTCAGGGCCTGGGTGGCGGTCCGGGCCGCGACGGAGGGGAGGTTGGGGACGCACATGTGGAGGATGCCGTCCACCTCGTAGGTCGGGCTCGGGAACGTGGTCGGCCGCGAGGTCTCGAAGCAGCCTCCCATGTCGATGGCGAGGTCCACCACCACCGTGCGCGGCTTCATGAGGCGGAGCATCTCGCGGGTCACGAGCACGGGCGCCCGCTGCTCGCGCACCGCCACGGCGCCCAGCACCAGGTCGGCGAATGAAAGCGCCTTCTCGACGTTCGGCGGCGTCGCGAGCATGGTGGTGACGGTCGAGGGCAGGTGGCCCGCGGCCTTCCGGAGGTGGGCGACGCTCACGTCGAGGAGGGTCACCTGCGCGCCCAGGCCCAGCGCGGCGCGGGCGGCGGCACGCCCCAGCACCCCCGCGCCGAGCACCACGAAGTTCGCCGGCGGGACGCCCGGCACGCCCCCGAGCAGGATGCCCTTGCCGCCGAACTCGTTCAGCAACAGGCCGCTGCCCAGCACCACCGCCAGGCTGCCCGCGATCTCCGACATCGACGTGCGCACCGGCGCGTGCCCGGCGTCGTCCTCGATCGCCTCCAGGCCCACCGCGGTCGCCTCGCTCTCGGCCAGGGCGCGGAAGTCCTCGGGCCGCGTCGCGGGGAGGCCCCAGAACCCGAACACCACCTGCTCCTTCTGGAGGTGCTCGTACTCCTGGGGGGCGGGGGCAAAGACCGTGGCGACGAGCCCGGCCCGCGCGAAAACCTCGTGCCGGCTGTAGGCGATCTGCGCTCCCGCCGCCTGGTAGTCCGGGTTGGGGTGGCCGGCGGCGAGGCCGGCGTCCGACTCGACCCACACCCGGTGCCCCTTCTGGACGAGGGTCCGGACGCCGGACGGGGTGAGAGCCACGCGGTGCTCCCGTAGCCGCGTCTCCTTCGGGATTCCGATGTCCATGGGTCCGCCTCCGCTGGGACTGCCTCGAGCCGTTCCGGCGAGGGCCCGCTCAGCCCGCCTGCAGCCGGCCGCGCAGCCCCTCGAGGATCGTGGTGAGCTTCCGGCACTCGTCGCACGACGCGTCGGTCGTCGGGCACGGCACGCCGTCCGCCTGCATCTCGGCGCAGCCCGGGTCGGAGACGAAGTCGGCCAGCTCCCCGACCAGGGTCGTCATGAGGTCGCGCAGGCGGCTCGGCGGGATCTCCCGCAGCGCCAGGAGGAGCTTCTCCTCCTCCTGGCTCAGCGGAAGAAGGGCGTCTCCGCTCACGCGTCCCCCTTCCCCGCCTCCGCCGCTTTCTTCACCCCCCAGGCGAACGCCTCCTCGTTGAGCGGGATGAGCGCGCACCTGTCGGCGAGCGCCTGGCGGACGGCGGTCAGGAACGTCTCCCTCGGGAAGAGGCGCGTCGCCTCCTGCAGCGCGCCGAGGGCGACGACGTTCTTCACGATGATCTTCCCGAGGTCGGCGGCGATCTGCGTGAACGGCACTCCCACCGCCCTCACCCCCGACCGCAGCGCCGGGAGCGCCGCGACCACCGAGCTGTCGTAGACGATCACGCCCCCCTCGGGCACGTGCGGGCCGAACTTCGCCATGCTCGGCGCGTTGAACGCCACGAGGACGTGCGGCTCCGGGGCCGCCGGGGAGAGCACCTCGTCCTCCGCGATGCGCACGTCGGCGTAGGACGTCCCGCCGCGCGACTCGGGGCCGTAGCTCGGGATGTGGGTCGAGTCGAAGCCCTCGTTGATCGCGGCGCGGGTGATGAGGAGGGCCGCCGTCTGGGCGCCGTCGCCTCCGGCCCCGGCCAGCTTGATGCCGATGTCCGGGCCCCACGCCGTGCGCGGAAAGCCCTGGCAGAAGCGCTCGACCGGCTGGCTCGAGCCACCGATGACGTCCAGCATCTTTCCGGGCATGAAGTTCGGGGGCGGGGGCAGCGGCCACGCCTCCTCGCGCGCGACGTCCTTCTTCACCCCGAGCGGGAACACCGGGAGCATCTGCTCCTTGACCCACTTCTCGGACTCGACGGGCGTCATCTTCAGGTGGGTCGGGCACTCGGCCAGGACCTCGACGAAGGAGAAGCCCTTGCCCTC
>JBGPQQ010000155.1:0-7413 GCA_041489115.1 Vicinamibacteria bacterium
CGATGGACGTCACGTGCGTGCGATCCCGGATCTCCAGGATGAGGCGCGAGATCGTCGCGGAGTTGACGGGGTCGAGCCCCGTCACCGGCTCGTCGTACAGCAGGATCTGGGGCCGCCCCACGATGGCGCGGGCGAGGCCCACGCGCTTCCTCATCCCGCCCGACAGCTCCGAGGGGAGCTTCCTGAAGACGACGGCGGGGTCGAGGTTCACGTCCTCGAGCGCATCGCAGACCTTGCCGAGCACCTCGGGGGAGCGCGCCCGCTTCGCCTCCGCGTCGGGGAGGCCGGTGACCACGTTCTCGAAGACGTTCATCGAGTCGAAGAGGGCCGCGTACTGGAAGACGTAGCCCACCTGGCGCCGGATCCGCTGGAGGGCGCCTCCGTCCGAGTTGTAGACCGACTGGCCGTCGATCCGGACGTCCCCGCGGTCGGGGACGAGCAGCCCGTTCGTCGTCTTGAGCAAGACGCTCTTGCCGGTGCCGGAGGGCCCCAAGATGGAGAGCGTCTCGCCGGTCTCGACGGTGAGGCTCACCCCGCTCAGGACCGGCAGGTCGAAGGCCTTGTGGACGTCGATGTACTCGATCACGTCAGTTCAGGAACAGCGGCGGGAAGGTGGCGTCCAGCACGAGGACGGTGATGATCATCAAGACGACGGCGGAGGTAGTGGCCCGGCCCACTCCCTCGGCCCCGCCGCGGGTGCCGAAGCCCATGTGCACGGAGATGAGCGGGATGATGAAGCCGAACACGAGACCCTTGTTGACCGAGTAGAGCAGGTCCCAGCTGTGCCAGTAGAGCCGCGCGCCGAAGAGGAACGACTCCGGGCCGAGCCCGATCGAGAAGCGCGCCGCGATGAGCCCGGCGAAGACCCCGATGAAGTCGGCGAGCCCCACGAGGAGGGGCATGGCGATGGTGCCCGCGATGATCCGGGGGGCGGCGAGGGCGGAGACCGGGTCCCGGCCGAGCGAGTACAGGGCGTCGATCTGCTCCGACACCTTCATGGTCCCGAGCTCGGCGGTGATGCGCGCGCCCACCCGCCCGATGAGGACAAAGGACGTCATCACGGGGCCGAGCTCCAGGATGATGCTCGAGGTGACCACGCTGCCCAGGACGTAGAGGGGAATCGAGCTCGTGAACTGGTACCCCCCCTGCTGCGAGGTCACGACCCCGGAGAGGATCGCGGTCACGGCCACGAGCGGGATGCTGCCGACGCCGATCGACTGGAGCTGGATGAGGACGTCGCGGAGCGCCACCCGGCCGGTCAGCGTGGCGGCGGCGACCCGCCAGGTGAGGAGCGTCATCTCGCCGGCGTGGCGGGCGACGGTCTCGGCGGTCCGCCCGATGCGGGAGAGCAGTCCGAGCAAGGTGCGACGGACCAGGGTCTTCAAACATCCCATCTTACGACACCCGCGGGCCTGCGGTAGAATCCCGCCAGCCGCCATGCCGACGGAGCGACGCACGAACCCGCGCCTCGGCCTCGCCATCCCCCTGCGGGTACAGGGGTTCCTCGCCGACGGCACGACGTGGGAGGAGATCACCAGGACGGTGGACGTGTCCTCGGGCGGCGCCTGCTTTCCCCTGAGCCACGAGGCCGAGCTCGGCCAGGTCCTGCTGCTCTCGCTCGGCCTGCCCAAGCGGCTCCGGCAGTACGACCTCAACGACGAGAGCTACCGCGTGTACACGCTGGTGCGCGGGGTCCGCCGCCGGGCCGACCAGCCGCGAGTGGGGGCCATGTTCTTCGGCAAGTACCCGCCGCGCGGCTTCCAGGAGCGCCCGGCGGCGCGGTACCTCCTTCCCTCCGACTCGATCGTCAACGCTCCCGCGCCGCAGGGCCTGCGCGCCGGCGACACGCCGTTCGCCGGGACCCCGGCAGCGGCCACCGCGGAGGTCGATTACGACCCGGACGGCGTCCCCTCGCCCGACACGCTCGTCGGCGCGCCGACCGGCTCGCCCCCGGAAGTCGGCCTGCCATCCGGAGGGGGCTCGCCCCCGGAGGTCGGCCTGCCATCCGGAGGGGGTTTCCACGGCCCGGTCCGCGCCGGCGTGCCGCCGGCCCCCGTGCCGGGCGCCCCGGCCCCGGAGTTCCACCCCGCGCACGAAGAGCCGCAGGACCGGCGGGGCGCCCCCCGCGTGGAGCTCTTCGTCAACTTCACCATCCAGCTCGTGGACGAGTGGGGCGCGGTGCTGCAGGAGGAGCTGACGGTGGCCGACAACGTCTCGAGGGACGGCGCGCGGGTCATGACCTCGCTCGGCTTCCAGGTCGGCGAGATCCTCCTGCTGCAGGAGGCGGGCGGCGGCTTCGCGACGCGGGCGGAGGTGCGCGGCATCACGAGGGTGCAGCCGACGGTCGACCGTCTCCACCTCCGCTTCCTCGACCGTCGCGCCCCCGACCGCCTGCTGCGCCAGTAGGCCGTCCGGGGACGGGCCGGGGCTCACCGCTAGCTAGATCATCGCTCCCTTGCGCACCGTCTCGCGGTGCGAGCGGTAGAAGGCGACGAGGTGCTCGAGGTAGTCGGCGAGCCGGGGGCACTCGATCCCCAGCTCGCCGAGGTCCTGCGTGGCCTGGGTGGTGTCGTGCCGCACCGGGTCGTCGAAGTAGTCGAGGGCCTGGAGCGGCATGCCGAAGAAGCGCTGCACCGGCTTCGGGGTGAAGAAGGCCTTGGCGACCGCCATCGGCACGGGCACGTACGCGAAGCTCTTGCCGATTGCCTTCGCGAACATCTCCGCGAGCTCGCCCGGCGAGTGCGGCTGCGGGTCGCAGAGGTGGTAGGTCTTCCCGAGGCTCCCCGGCGCGGTGGAGAGCGCCGCCATCGACTCCACGACGAAGTCCACGGGCACGACGTTCACGGTGCCGAAGCCGAGGCCGATGCGGAAGAAGACCCCGGGCGAGGGCATCTTCTCCATCACGCGCAGGACGAAGTACGGGCCGTCGAACTTCGCCGTCTCGCCCGTCCTCGAGTCCCCCACCACGACGCCGGGCCGGTAGATCGTGCGCGGGACCTTCGAGCGGGCGACCTCCACCTCGGCCTGGAACTTCGTCTCCTCGTAGTGGTTCTTGAAGCCCTGGCCCACGTCGAGGTCCGTCTCGCGGAAGGTCCCCCGGGCGGCCCCCGAGACGTAGGCGGTCGAGACGTACTGCAGCCGCTCGAAGTGGTGGGCGTGGCCGACGAAATCGAGGACGTTCTTCGTCCCCTCCACGTTGATGCGGCGGCCCACGTCGCGGGCGACCGCGAGGTCGTACACCGCGGCGAGGTGCCAGGCCTGCTTCAGGGAGCGGCGCAGCTCCTTCGCCCGCTTCGCCTCGACGCCGAGACCCGGAACGGTGATATCGCCCGTCACGAGGCCGATGCGGCCTTTCGCGTGCGGGTGCTTTGCCTCGAGCGCCGCCACCGCGCCCCGGGCGGCGTCCAGGAACTTCTCCTGGACGAGGCACTCGAGCCGCACCTCCGGCTGGAGCTCGAGGATGCGGGGCAGGAGCCTCATGCCGATGAACCCCGGGAACCCCGTGAAGAGGATCGTGGGCGCCTCCGGCTCGTCCTTCTTCATGGTCAACCTCTCGCCGCCGGACAGCAGTCCGGCGGGCAGACGTCCGGGGCGGGCCCGCGCGTGCCGAGGTGGAGGCGCACGGGCGCGTCGGACAGCCGCTCCTCCACGAGCTCGCGGACCATGCTCACGAAGCGCGGGTGCGTGCCCACCGTCGCCGCGCGCACCATGTTGAGCCCGAGCTCGATCGCCCGGCTCCTGGCCTCGAGGTCGAGGTCGTAGAGCACTTCCATGTGGTCCGACGTGAACCCGATCGGCGCCACCACCACGTCCTTCACCCCGGAGCCGGCGAGAGCGCGCAGGTGGTCCACGATGTCGGGGTCGAGCCACGGCTGGCTCGGCGGCCCGCTGCGGCTCTGGTAGACGAGGCTCCACTGCGGCCGCCCCAGCGGGAAGGCCACGAGGCCCGCGGTCTCCCGCAGCTCGGCCTCGTAGTCGCTCGTGGCGGCCAGAGCCCGGGGGATGCTGTGGGCGGTGAAGACGAGCCGGGCCGCGGCCCGCCGCGCCTCCGGGACCTTCTCGAAGCCCGCCGCCACGAGGTCCACGAGCGGCTCGACGAAGCCGGGGTGGTTGTAGAAGAGCCGGAGCTTGTCCACCTCCGGCGCGCGCCCGCCGACCTCCGCGCGCGCCCGCGCGATGTCGTCCAGGTACTGCCGGCAGCCCGAGGGCGAGCCGAAGGCCGAGGTGACGAAGGCGAGCGCGCGGCGCACGCCGTCGTCGGCCATGCGCCGCAGCGTCTCGGCCAGCATCGGGTGCCAGTGGCGGTTGCCCCAGTAGACCGGCAGGCGGAGGCCGTGGCGGTCGAGCTCCTCGCCCACCGCCGCGACGAGGGCGCGGCACTGCGCGTTCTGGGGGCTGACGCCGCCGAAGTGCTCGTAGTGCGCGGCTACCTCGCGCCGCCGCTCCTTCGGCACGTTCCGTCCGCGGAGCACGTTCTCGAGGAAAGGCAGCACGTCGTCCCTGCCCTCGGGGCCGCCGAAGGAGACCACGAGCAGGGCGTCGTAGCCTGCCGCCACGGCGCCCATCCTACTCCAGCCGGAACGCCCCGACCGGGCGGGCCGACGCCTACGTCTCGCGCTTGCCGTGCCGGAGGGACTTGTGGGTGGCCTTCCAGCGGCCTCTCTCTTCCCGGCGTTTCCGGGGGTCCTCGCGGATCTCCAGGGCGCGCAGCTCGGCCCGGAGCTTCAGGAAGCTGTCCAGGCGCGCGGAGTCGAGCCGCCCCTCCTTGGCCGCGGCGCGCACGGCACAGCCGGGCTCGCTCCCGTGGCGGCAGTCCGTGAACCGGCAGGCGAGGGAGAGCTCGTGCACGTCACCGAACGCCGCCTCGAGGCCGGCCCCGTCCGACCAGAGCTGGAGCTCGCGCAGCCCCGGCGTGTCCAGGAGGAGGGCGCCCCCAGGCAGGACGACGAGCTCGCGGTGGGTGGTGGTGTGCCGGCCGCGCTGGTCGGCCGCCCGCACCTCGCGAGTCTTCTGCTTCTCGCGGCCGAGGAGGCGGTTGACGAGCGTGGACTTGCCGACGCCGGAGGAACCCAAGAGCGCCACCGTGTGGCCCGGGACGAGCCAGGGGGCGAGGGCCTCCAGCCCCTCGCCCGGCTTCGCCGCGATCACGCGGACCGGCACGCCCGGAGCGACGGCCTCGATCTCGGCGCGGCGGCCGTCGGGGTCGTGGCAGACGTCGGCCTTGTTGAGCAGCACGACGGGAAGGGCCCCGCTCTCCCAGGCGAGGACGAGCGCTCGCTCGAGCCGCCGCGGGTTGAAGTCGCCGTCGAGGCCCATCACGAGGAACACCGTGTCCACGTTGGCGGCGAGCACCTGGGCCACGGTTCTGTCTCCCGCCGCCCGGCGGACGAAGGCGGTCCGCCGGGGCAGGACGGCCTGGACGACCGCGCGGTGGCCGCCGCCCCGCGGCCGCAGGGCCACCCAGTCGCCGACGGCCGGCCGGTCCTCCGGCCCGCGGGCCTGGTGCCGCAGGCTGCCGGCGACCTCCGCGAGCGCCTCGCCCTCCTCCGTGCGCACCCGCAGCAGGCGCGCGTGGCCGACGACGACGCGGCCCGGGACGAGGCCCTCGGCGGCGAACGGGGCGAACGACTCCGCGACGTCGCCGGCGAAGCCGAGTTCCCGGAGGCCCGGCCCCGACAAGCGATCAGCCGCGCCGCTTGCGGAACTCGCCCATGAAGCCGGCGAGCGCCGCGACCGACTCGATCGGGCAGGCGTTGTAGATCGACGCGCGCAGCCCGCCGACCGAGCGGTGGCCCTTGAGGCCGTCGAGGCCGTGCCCCTGGGCTTCCTTCAGGAAGGCCTTCTCCAGCTCCTCCGAGGGCAGGCGGAAGGTGACGTTCATCCGCGAGCGGCTCGCCGGCTGGGCGTGGCCGCGGTAGAACCCGCCACTGCCGTCGATCGCCTCGTAGAGGAGCGCGGCCTTCGCCTCGTTGCGCTTGCCGACCTCGGCCAGCCCGCCGAGGGTCTTCAGCCACTCGAGGACCAGGCCCACCACGTAGATCGCGAAGGTGGGGGGCGTGTTGTAGAGCGAGCGGTTCTCGGCCAGGAGGCGGTAATCGAGCATGGCCGGCAGCCCGCCGGGCGTCCGCTCGAGCAGCGCCCGGCGCAGCACGACCAGCGTGACGCCCGCGGGGCCGAGGTTCTTCTGCGCGCCCGCGTAGACGAGGCCGTAGCGCCCGACGTCGATGGGCCGGCTGAGCGCGTCGGACGACGCGTCGCACACGAGGGGCACCCCGGGCGGAGTCGCGGGAGAGGTCGCCCACTGCGTGCCGCAGATCGTGTTGTTCGAGGTGAAGTGCAGGTAGGCCGCCCCGGGGTCGAGGTCCAGCTCCTCCTGGGCCGGGACCCGATCGAACGAGCTCGCCTCCGTCGACCCCGCGACACGGGCGCGACCCGCCTTCTGGGCCTCCTTGAGCGCGGCCTTCGACCAGTGGCCGGACAGAACGTAGTCGACCGAGGCGCCGGCGGCGCGGAGGTTGGCGGGCACCATCGCGAACTGCAGCGAGGCCCCGCCCTGGAGGAAGAGGACGGCGTGGTCGGAGCCGAGCCCGAGCAGGGCCCGCAGGTCCGCTTCGGCCTTCTGGATGATGCCCTCGAAGGCCGCCGAGCGGTGGCTCATCTCCATCACCGACATGCCGGCGCCGGCGTAGTCGAGAAGCTCCGCCTGGACCCGCTCGAGGACGGGGACGGGGAGGGCGGCCGGGCCCGCCCCGAAGTTGTGGACGCGCGTGGCTGCCGTGGTCGTCATGATCCGCCAATGCTACCCCGCTTTTTGTCGCCTTCCCTGAAACCTTTTGACCGCGGCAAGCGTCTTCTCCGGCAAGGCAGGGGGCGACCGCGGCTCGGCCGGGGTCCGTCATACCTGGGGGTTTCGATGGATGAGCTGCGCACGGCGGGGTCGAGGCCGACCCTCAAGCACTTGGTCGAGGCCTACGAGCGGCGGGTCATCGAGGACGCCCTCCGGGCCGCGAGCGGCAACCAGCGCCGGGCCGCGCGGGCGCTCGGCGTGCTGCCCACCACCCTGCACGAGAAGATGAAGCGGCTGGGCTTGCTGCGGCGCGCCGAGGCGGCCGAGGCGATGGCGCTCGCCGGCTGAGGCCTCACCCCTCCAGGGCGAACATCAGCAGCAGGGTGCGCTGAAATCCAGGGCCCTTCGAGCCCCGGGCCTTGGCGCAGCCGTTGTCGTCGGACAGCAGGTAGACGAGCGTCCGGCCGGAGGCGTCCCGCGCCTCGACCCCTTCGAAGTTGTCGAGGGCGAGCGGGGCCTCGAGGCGGGCGAGCTCGCGGGGCGAGAGAGTGCCCGTTCCGTCGAGGCTCGCCCGCGAAAGGCGGACGAGACGCGCACCGATCGGCGGGAAGCGGCGCTCGACGACC
>JBGPQQ010000156.1:0-7402 GCA_041489115.1 Vicinamibacteria bacterium
AGGTCACGCCGGGATCGGAGGGGTAGCGGTCGTAGAACGTCTTGCGCTCGCCTCCCTGGTAGTTGAGCTCGCCCGTGGCCAGCCGCGTCAGGCCGAAGCCGCAGGCCACGACCGCCGCCACCACGGCCCCGCGTCGTACCGACTCGATCGCCCGCCTCGACCACGTCACCCCGCCCGCGACGAACGGCTCGAGCAGCAGCGGGAGCGCGAGAGCCAGGTTCGTGGGCTTCGAGTAGGCCGCGACCCCAAGGAAGGCCGCCGCCGCGACCGGCCACCCGCGCCTCCAGGCCACGAGCCCCGCCGTCGCGAGCGCCAGGTTGAAGATCTCCGGCGTCTGCCAGAGAAGGTAGACGGGCACGACGCCACCCCCGAGCACGGCCAAAGCGCCCGCCGCGGCCGCCCCCGCCCCGGACGAGCGACGCAGCTCCCCGTACCCCAGCCACAGGGCCACGACGAAGACGAGCGCGTTCAGGAGCAGCAGGCCGCGGTCCGCCCCCAGCACACGGACCAGCGGGGCGGCGGCGGCCGGGTAGACGAACGCCTTGGCGTAGACGAGGTGCTTTTCGCCCGAGTCGCCGCCGACCCGCTTGAGGAAGACCCCCTGGGGCCCGCCGGGGTAGGACGCGCGCACGCGGGCGAGGTCCCGCGGGCCGAACTCGAGATCCCCGTCGAAGGCGAGGCTCGCCGCCATGGCGTGGTACGTCGCCCCGTCGCTCCAGAAGCGCCCGTCGGCGGCCCTCGGAAGATCGATCGCCA
This sequence comes from Vicinamibacteria bacterium, assembly GCA_041489115.1. Taxonomy (GTDB): domain Bacteria; phylum Acidobacteriota; class Vicinamibacteria; order Fen-336; family Fen-336; genus DATBSL01. The sequence continues at coordinate 757 of JBGPQQ010000156.1, forward strand.
CCGCCGCGAGCAGGACGAGCCCGGACAGGACCCCGAGGGCGATCCGCGCGAGGCGCTCGCTCATCGCGCGTCGAACCGCGCGCCCATGACCAGGCGCACGTCCACGAACGCGCCGACCGCGCGGCCGTCGGCGAGGCGCGCGCCCCGGCGCGAACCGAGGCGCAGGACGTGGAGGTAGGTGTCGTAGTAGCGGACGCCGCGGCCGGCCGGGAGCTCGATCTCGGCGGCCTGCCCCGGGCCCACCGTCACCCGGCCTGACCGCCAGCCGAGGCGCGCGGTCACCGTGTCGCCGAGCGGCCCGCCGGCGACGCGCAGAACGACGCGCTCGACGGGGGCCAGGTCGAAGGCGCGCACCACCACCTCGGCCGAGGCATCGCTCCGCAGCCAGAAGCCGGAGCGTCCCGCCCACTCCTCCTTCCCGAACGTGCCGTCGTCCATGAAGTAGAGGAAGTAGGCGTCGGGGTCAGCCGGCCGGTCCGGGTTGCCGACGAAGCCGAAGGGGCGCTTCTTACGCCAGGGCTCCGTGAAGACGGAGAGGTCGTTGAGCATGGTCAGCTCGGCCGGGAGGGCCTTGTACACCGCCCGGGTCGCGTGGTCGCCCGGCCGCAACGAGTGCCGGACCGGAGAGGCGAGAACCGGCGCGAGGAAGACCGCCGCCGCGCCGACCGCTCCCGCGCCCACCCACCAGGCCCGGCGGGCCGGCACGAGAAACAGGAAGGCGGGCAGCAGGTTCAGGAAGTAGCGGTTCCCCACCGTCCCCCCGCCGCCGTACCAGTTGTCGGGGATGATCCAGATGTAGGCCAGCCACGACAGCCCCACGGCGACGAGGGCGAGCCAGCCGGCGCGGTCCCGCAGGCCAAGGAGCAAAAAGAGCGCGAGCGCCAGCATCGCCGGGAAGAAGTACGCGAGCGCGCCCCCGAAGCGGCCGGCCCAGAAGTAGCCGAGGTTCCACGCAAACGACTCCCGGATCTCGGCGGGGTTGCGGACGGGACCGCTCCGCGCCGTGACCTTCTCCGCGTCGCGGCCGGCCACGAGCGGCCCCAGCTGGTTCGTCGTCATCCAGGCGCCGCTGTCGTCGAAAGTGGATCCCGCGGCGTCGAACGGGAACCGGCCGTAGAACGTCTTGCGCTCGCCACCCTGGTAGTTGAGCTCGCCGGTGAAGGCCGCGTTCAACCCGTAGAGGCTCCCCACGGTGAGGGCGAGGACCGCTCCGCGCCGCAGCGACTCGCCGAGCCTTCGCCTGAGCCCGGGGCCGAGGAGCCGCTCGCCGGGGTCCGGCAGCAGGGGGTCGAGGCCAAGGGGAGCGGCCATGAGGACGTTCGGCGGCTTCAGGTACCCGGCCACTCCGAAGAGAAGGGCCGCGAGCAGCGGCCGGCCAGCCGCCCAGGCGGCGAGCCCCGCGGTGATCAGGGTCAGGCCGAAGATCTCCGGCGTGGGCCACACGAGGTAGAGCGGCGTCACGGTGAGGAGCAGCAGCGCGAAGGCGACCGCCAGCGCCGCCCAGGGGCCCATCCCCCGCCGCCGAAGCACGAAGAAGGCGAGCCACAGGGCGGCCGACAGCAGGAGGCCGTTCGCGAGCGTCAACCCGCGCGTGCCGAGCGCGGCCACGAGCGGGGCCGCGACGAGAGGGTGCGCGAACGCCTTCGCGTAGTAGAGCCGCCCTTCGTCGGGACGCACCCTCCGGACCCACGGGAACCCGGACGCGACGTCCACCGTCAGGCCGCCGCTCGCCCGCTTCAGGAAGATCCCCTGCGGGCCGTTCGGGTACTCCACGTGCACGCGCGCGAGATCCCCCGCGTCGAAGCGCAGGTCCTGGTCCCGCGCCAGGCTCCAGGCCATCGCGTAGTAGGTCGCCCCGTCGCCCCAGAACTCGCCGCTCGACGAACGGGGCAGATCGAGGCCGAGCGTCGCCCCCACGAGGGCCACGGTCACGAGCGCGAGGACGAGGCGGGGCGCTAGAGCCACCCGGCCTCCCGATACCACGCCGCCGTGCGGGCAATCCCCTCGTCGAGGTCGACCTTCGGCGCGTAGCCGAGAAGACGCCGCGCCTTGTCGATCGTGAACGCCCGGCTCTTCGTCCAGAAGTCCACGCGCCGCCGGTGGAGGGGCGGCTCGAGGCCGAGCGGCACGCAGATCGCCTCGACGACGTCTCCCGCCCACTGGAGGGGCCGCGCCGGGATCCGGAAGGGCAGCACGCGGCCGCCCGTGTGCTTCGCGACGAGCGCGGCGAGGTCGGACTGCGACACGTACGAGGGGCCGCAGACCAGGAACGACTCGCCGACCGCCTCGGGTCGATCGAGGGCGAGAAGGAAGCCCGCCACGAGGTCGTCGATGTAGACCGGGTGGTAGAAGGTGCGGCCGGTCCCCACGACCGCGTAGCGCCCGCGCGCGATCGCACGGAAGAGCTTGAGAAAGCGGGTCTCGCCCGGCCCGTAGATGGCCCCCGGGCGCACCACCGCCACCGGCAGGCCCCGCTTCCGGTGGAAGTCGAGGGCCAGCGCCTCGGCCTCCGCCTTGGTGGCCTGGTAGATGTCGCCGGGCGCGATGGGGGCGTTCTCGTCCGCCGGGGGCCGCTCGACGTGGCCGTGCACGCCGACCGTCGAGGTGTGAACGAATCGGCGGACGCCCTGGCCGGCCGCCGCTTCCAGGAGCCGCTCGGTACCGACGACGTTGACCTCTCGGTAGTACGAGTCCGGGTGCCCGGCCGTCCGGTAGACCGCCGCCACGTGGAGGACCGCGTCCGCGCCGTCGACGAGGCGGGAGGCGGCCGCGGCGTCGCCGAGGGCCCCCTCTACCACCCTCGAGGCACGTGAGCGGATCCGCTCGGTGACGGACTCCGGCCGGACGAGGACGTCGACCTCGTCGCCCCGGGCCCGCAGGGCCTCGAGGAGACGGCCGCCGGTGTACCCGGACGCACCCGTCAGTGCCACGCGCATTGAGCAGGCATGAGTGTAACGGCACCTTCGCGTTCGCGGTGAGTCGATGGGACCACACCCTGAGCCACGGGATTCCCTTGACGGGACGAAGCGCCGGGGCCTACGCTTCCCGCGAACGCGCCGCAGCCGACGCAGGCACCGAGCCCGGGACGCCCTCCCGGGGTCTCCGCCCACCCGGGGCCGCCCCCGGGGATCGCGGCCGGGCTCTTCGCCCTCGAGGGGAGGCAGTCATGGCCAAGCAGCGGTACTACCTGGACACCCGGGTCCTGACGGCGTTCTTCTTCGCGGCGATGCCGTTCGTCGCGTTCGGGTCCTTCATCGTCGTCAATCAGGCCAGGAACCAGCTGCGCGAGTCGGTCGGCGCCAGCCTCGAGCAGCGGGCCGTCCAGACCAAGCTCGCCCTCGAGCAGTACCTGGGCGAGCAGGTCGTGCAGCTGCGGGTCGTCGCCCTGGAGCCGGAAGTCCAGAAGGCCCTGGCCGCGCCCCCGCGCCCCGCCGCCGAGGCCGACGCGCGCCGGATGGAGCGGGCCTGGGCCGCCGGCAAGGACGCGAAGCTCAACGCCTCGATTCTCGAGACGCCGCTCGCGGCGCGCCTGAAGCCTCTTGCCCTCGTCCGGCCGGCGATCAAGCAGGTCCAGGTCATCGACAGCTCGGGCCGCGTCCTGGCCGCTTCGAGCCGCGGGGGCCGCCTCTTCTACGGCGACGTCGAGTGGTTCAAGGAGCTGGCCACGCAGCTGGGCGACCCCGAGGTGCACGTGGGCGAGCTGTTTCGCCCGACGGGCTCGACCCTCAACCTCCTCGACATCGCCTTCCCGGTGCGGAGCTCGGAGGACGTCTGGCTGGGCGCGGTGCGGGTGCTGCTCGACGCCGGCGATCTCTACACGGTGCTCGCCCCGGTGCGCATCGGGCGCACGGGCCACGCCTCCCTCCTCCGCTCGACCGACGGCCTCGTCCTCGCTTCCGACGAGAGCGAGCGGATCCTCAAGATGCCGCTCCCGGGCTTCGAGTCGCTGCGTAACGCCGTGGAGGGCTTCCCGATGGCCCAGTCCGGGCAGCAGATCTTCGGGCTCGCGCGCCTGCACCGCGGCTACTGGACCATGCCGGAGGTGAAGGCCACGGACGAAGCCGGACGCGAAGTGGTCGTCGAGCCCTCGCGAGTCCTCGGCTTCTCCCCCATCGACCAGGTCCCCAACGTCAACTGGCTGGTCACCGTGGAGCAGGACCTGTCCGAGGCGCTGGCCCCGATCAACAGCGTGACCCGCTACCTCTGGATCCACTTCATCGGCGTCTTCGCGACGGTGCTCCTGCTCGCGTTCTACTTCTCCTTCAAGCTCGAGCAGCCGGTGATGGAGGAGGAGCTCCACCTGCACGAAGAGCACGTCCCGGCCGGGATGAAGAAGCCCGCCGAGGAGTGACTTCCCGGAAAAGGGTCCGGTAGCGCCGGAGCCCGTCGCGCTCGTCGAACCGCGCGAGCGCCACCGCGCGCGCCTCGCGTCCCATCCCGGCGCGCAGGGCGCCGTCCGTGGCCAGGCCTCGCAGCGCCGCGGCGAGCGCCCCGGCATCGCCGGGCGCGACGAGCCGGCCCGATCGACCGTCCTCGACCACGTCCACGATTCCGCCGGTGCGGCTCGCCACCGCCGGCAGCCCGCACGCCGCCGCTTCGACGAGCGCGATGCCGAGCGCCTCGAAGACCGAGGGGAAGACGAAGAGGTCGGCCGAGCGCAGGGTGTCCTCCACCCGCTCGACCCGCCCGGCGAACCGGACGCGCTCGGCCAGCCCGCGATCGGCCACCCAACGACGAAGCTCGTCCTCGACGGAGAGCGCCTGACCCTCCCCGGACCCGAGGAGCACGAGGTTCAGGTCTTCGTTCTCGCGAACGACCGCCGCGAACGCCTCGAGGAGCGTCTCCAGCCCCTTGCCACGCAGCAGCCGGCCCGAGTAGACAGCGAGGACGCCCTTCGGGAGGCCCAGCCGCGCCCGGAGGGCCTCGCGCTCCCCGGGCGCGGCGGGCCGGAACCGCTCCGTGTCCACCCCGTGCGGGAGGAGCGCGACACGCTCGCCGGGGATCCCGGCCGCCAGCATCTCGTCCCGGATGACCCCCGACATCGCCACGAACGCGTCGGCGTCGCGCAGCCACCGGTTGCGCACCGCCGTCGCTCCCCGCGCGAGCCGTCCGGCCGGCCCCGCCGCCCACGTCTTGCCCCACGTCCAGGCTTCGCCGCTCAGCTCGCCGTTCGTCTCCGGCTGCATGACGATACCGAGGCCCGACGCGCGACCCGCCACGAGCCCGGGCAGGCCCAGCACGCGCGTGCCGCGGACGACGAGCACGTCGTGGCGTCGCGCCTCGTGGAGGACGGCCCGAGTCGCGGCCGGGACCATCAGGAACTTGCCGGCGCGCCCCGGTCCGGGGGGAGGCACCCTCACCACCCGGATCCCCTCGACGACCTCCTCGGCCGGCCACGACGCCTCGCCCCGGCGCGTCACCACGGTGGCGGCGTCTCCCGCGGCGACGAGGGCCGAGCCCAGCCGCCGGACGTGGGTCTCGCCGCCCCCGAGGACGGGGTGGAACGACTCGCAGAGGAAGAGGACGCGGGTCAACGGGGCTTGCGCCGCTCCTGGATCACGTAGATCGGCTTGCCCTGGCTCTCGTGCCACGTGCGCACGAGCAGCTCGCCAATGAGCCCGAAGCTCACGAGGATGACGCCGGTCAGGAAGAGGAGCGCCCCGAGCAGGAGCAGCGGCCGCCCGCCGATCGCCTCGTCGAAGAAGAGCTTGAGGACCGCGAGGTAGGCGAGGGTCGCCGCCCCGGAAGCTCCGAAACCGAGGCCGATCAGGCCGAAGAGGTGGGCCGGCCGGGTGCCGTACGAGTGGAGGAACTTCACCGTGAACAAGTCGAGCAGAACCCGCACCGTCCGGCCGATCCCGTACTTGCTGCGCCCGCGGGTGCGCGGCCGGTGGTTGACGGGCACTTCGGCGAGACTCACCCCCATCCACGAGGCGACCGCCGGGATGAAGCGGTGCATCTCCCCGTAGAGGCGTATGCCCCGCGCGACCTCGCCCCGCATCGCCTTGAGCGAGCATCCGTAGTCGTGGAGCCTCACGCCGGTCGCCCAGGAGATGAGCCGGTTCGCGAAGAAGGACGGGATGCGCTTGGAGAGCGGGTCCTGGCGCTTCTTCCGCCAGCCGCAGACCATGTCGAGGTCCTCGGCGTCGAGCTTCTCGAGGAGCGCCGGGATGTCGGCGGGGTCGTTCTGGAGGTCCCCGTCGGAGGTCACGACCACGTCGCCCCGGGAGCGGTCGAAGCCCGCCGAGAAGGCCGCGGTCTGGCCAAAGTTCCGGCGCAGGATCACCGGGCGGACGCGGGAATCGCTCGCTTCCAGCGCGAGCAGCTTCTCCCGCGTGCCGTCGGTGCTGCCGTCGTCCACGAGCACCAGCTCGAACGAGCGGCCGGTCGGCTCCAGGGCCGCGGTCAGCTGGCGATGGAGGTCCTCGACGTTCTCGACCTCGTTGTAGAGCGGGACGACGATGGAGATCCCGGGGCGCGCTTCTCCGTCCATGCGGGTCCGAGTATAAGCGACGGCCCGGGTTCGCCGTCAGCGGCCGGCCGCGACGAGGTAGACCCAGTTCGCGAGAAAGAGGACGAGGGCCAGCACGCGCAGCGCGAAGCCGAGCCGGGGTGACACCTCGAGGCCGAGGGCCTCCCGGCGCGG
>JBGPQQ010000157.1:0-7391 GCA_041489115.1 Vicinamibacteria bacterium
AGAGTGAATACGATCACTCGTTCATTTTTCATGGCTACACCTCCCGGCCAGATGGCCGGAATTCCCCGTTTTGGATTTCATGCTGTATGGATAATATACACCTGACCGGCACCGAAACCTCAGACAGCAATTCGTCTACGCGCTTGCCTGATTGAGAAGTTCGACAGAAGGACGGTCGAGTTTAAGTTCTACGCAGGCAATCAAATCGTTCAGTTGTTCAAAACTCGTAGCACTTACAATGGGCGCCGTGATGCTGGGGCGGGCAAGCAACCACGCCAGTGACACTCTTGCGGGCGTGGCATTGTATTTTTTCGCTATCACGTCCAATGCCTGAAGAATCTTGAAGCCGCGCTCGTTGAGGTCGGGCGCAACGAAGTCACCGAGCGGTGTGAAGACTCCACCGACCGGGTTTCCGTCTTGGTCCTGCGCAAACGGCGCGCGGCCGAGGATCTGGACGTTCACGAGGTGGAAGTGGATGGGGTGCACGTCGCCCGTCGTGTTGTAGATGTCCCAGACCTCCGGTGTGCCTTTGGCGTGCTTCTCTTCGTCCCGGAGCGCGTCCGTGTAGTGCATCCCGTAGACCGTGCCGTCCTTGCCGCTCGGAAAGTCCGTGCCGAGGATCTGGACCAGGCGCCCGTACGGGTCCCAGCCTTCGTTGAGAGTCTTCTTCCGAGCGGTGTATCCGGGCGGTGCTTCAAACACCGTCCCGATGGTAGCGTCGTCGACCAGAAGCCCGAGCTGGTTCTGCGCAAGCTGCGTCTCGAGGGCGGTGAGCAGGGCGGCGTCTGTCACCATCTGGCCGCCGCCGGCGCTCGTGATCGTGATGCGCATCAGGGTGCGGGTGTTGGGACCGACCGTGCTGTTCGGCGCTCCGTTGACCGAGCCCGTGTAGTAGTCCGCCTCGGTGCCCTCCGGGAACGGTGAGGGGGCGTCGTTGTAGAGGATGAAGCTCTGTCCGGCACACTCACTGAAGTTGATGAGCACGTCGGCGCGCTCCGCTCCCGCCAGGACCAGGCTGTACCCGCTCGTGTCATGGCCGACGTACTTGCCGAGGTTGAACTGATTGCCCGACGGCACGACCGCCGGCGCGGGCAGGAAGCCCCCATCGGTGCCGAGCTGGATGAAGTCAGGTCCCTTCTGCGTCGTGTCGGCATCACCCAGGTTGACGGAATCCTCCTTGTAGAGCTGCAGGTTCCAGACCCGCGACTGCGTGCCATTCAGCATCCGGAAGCGGTGGACGCCGGCCGGCAGCTTGAGCTCTGGATACGCCATGCCGTTGATGACCGGCGTGTCCGCGAAGAACTCGGGTACGCACGAAACCTGGGGTAGTGGGAGCCAAGTCGGCAAGCCCTCAACCTGGGCTTCCTGTGGACCGTAGCTGCTCGAGTAGTCGAGGTCCCCCCTGCGTCCCCATTGGTCGGCCACGTTCTTGAAGCTCTTGTCCTGGAGAACCAGCGGGATCCCGGGGATCTGGTCCGAGAGGACGGTTCCCCCGGAGCCGAACATGCGAATCTCGTCGCCGTCGATCAGGAAGTAGCCCGCGGCGAGCCCGGCGTAGGCGTTGAGGCGTGTGATGCCGACCGCGTGGTCGTGATACCACATGAGCCGGGCGGTCTGCTCGTTGGACCAGTATGCGTCGTCCGTCTTGATCCCGAGGCGGTCCGGCAGCCACCGGACCCACGACGGTCCGTGCTGGAGGAGGGGTGTCGACCAGTGGAACGGTCCGCCGTCGCTCGGCCAGGGGACGAACCCGCCGTGCAGGTGGGCGACGGCCCGATTGACGTTCTGGCCCGTCTCGGCCCCCGGGAGCGTGTTGTCGACGGGCAGAGGGTGCACGCCCGGAAGCAAGTTGACGAAGTTGACGCGGACGGGCGTCCCCCTGGTCGCGACGATCGAGGCACCGAGATAGCTCCACTTCGGGAGCTGGTTCGTGGCGTCCGCGTAACCCCACAGCTTCGTGGCCGGCAGATCCGGGTGGAAGCTCTGGCGGTACTGGCCCATCACGATTCTATAGAAGTCGGCCTGGGCGCCGGTCTGGTCGTAGCGGGTCTTGTTGGGCGTGGCCAGGGCGAGGCCGGAGCCCGGGAGTGGCAGCGGAGCCACGAACTTCCTCAGGTTCTTGATGGGATCGAGGGCCTGACCGAACGCACGTCTACCCCCGATGAGGACCCCTGTGCCCACCATCGCCGACGTCTGAATGAACCTCCTTCTCGTCGTGCGGCTCAATCGATCTCTCATACGTCACCCCTTCTAACGCCTGCTTCATCCCGGCCCGGCCAGTGTTCGCGCAGCCCTGCACCGCAGTTGCCGACGACGAAGGCGGCACATTGTGAGTTGGTACGACCTGACTCCTGATGCCGAACCCGTCTCGAACACCCGAGCCCTTCGGACCACGAATCCGGCCGGAACCGACCGCAGCCTACGCGCGCCGGGCGTGTCGGGCCATCCCCCTATTGGGCCAGTTCACGCGAAATGAAGGGCCATGCGGGCATGGCCCTTTCGGGGAGGGGGGACGAGGCTCTCGCCGAAAGGCCTATTCTGTGTATTACGCCGATGCGATTCGTGGATCATCAGACGGGCTCGGTCCACCAACGTCCCGCGGCCGCGGCGCCGGCGAGTGCCAGCGTCTGCGGGTCCCAGTGCCCTTTGGTCAGGCTGACGGGACTCTAGAGGTCGCGTGTGTGGAAGAGCCGGAGCGCAACGGCGAGCGCGATGAGGACGTAGCCGGCGGCCCACGCGACCATGGCCGGGCTCGGCACCGACATCGGCGAGAAGGGCCCGATCCCCAGGTCGCGCACGATGGGCGGCTGCATGTGGTGCGAGGCGAGCTGCCAGAGCGACTCGCTGGGCACGAGAAGGCTCGCTGCGATGCCGATGTAGCGCGCCGTCGTGTTGCTCGCGAGCGTCCCGATCTGCTCCATCCACCCGCCCACGAACGCGAGGCCGTAGAGGCCGAAGACGGTAACGCCGTTGGCGAGCGTCGAGAGCCGCGTGCCGCCGGCGAGCGCGAGGGTGAGCAGCACCGTGCCCTCGAGCAGGAGCAGCGGAAGGCCGCGCGCCGCGTTCGGCGGGGTGTAGCCGCCGACGAGGCACGCCACGACGAGGACGCCGCCGCACAGGAGCGCCGCGTACATCGCCAGGATGACCCAGCAGCCGAGCCACTTGCCGAGGGCCACGGCCCACCGGGGGACAGGCTTGGTGCAGAGCGTCTCGATGACGCCGGAGGCGATCTCCCCCGCCAGGGTGTCGACCGTGACGAGGACCGACGTCATCACGATGAGGAAGTTCGCGGCGTAGAGCGCGGCCATGACCACGAAGCTCATCATGAAGCGCTGCTGGGCGGGCGAGCCGTGGGCCCGGATGTCGCGGGCGATGAAGTGGAAGCCGAGGGCGAAGAGGAGGACGAAGGCCACGCCCAGGAGAAGGGCCGCGGCGAGGATGCGCCGGCGCCGGGCCTCGGCGAGGGTCAGGTGGGCGATCGTGAGGACGGCCCTCAACCGACCACCTCCAGGAAGACGTCCTCGAGAGAGCGGCGGCGCGCCGCGAGGTGGTAGAGGCCGATGCCCTGCCCGGCCAGCCACCGGCTCACCTCCGGCAGGCGCTCCTCCCCGTCCACGTGAAGGCGGACGTGCCCGTCCTCCTCGCGCACGTCGCTCCCGAAGCGGGCCAGCCCCTCGAGGACGGACGGGCCGTAGCGATCGAGCCGCAGCTCCACCTCCAGGTCGCGCTCCGCCGCGCCGAGCGTCATCTCGCGCACGACGCGCCCCTCCTTGACGAAGGCCACGCGGTCGCACGTCACCTCGACCTCGCTCAGGAGGTGCGAGTTGAGGAAGATGGCCGTGCCGCGCGACTTGAGGTCGCGGATCACGTCGCGGACGAGGAGGCGCCCGAGGGGATCGAGGCCGGAGGTGGGCTCGTCGAGGAACACGAGCTCCGGCTCGCCGAGCAGGGCCTGGGCGAGGCCGATCCGCTGCTTCATGCCCTTGCTGTACTCGCGGAGGCACCGGTCGCCGGCCTCGAGAAGCTCCACGCGGCGGAGCAGGGCCTCGATGCCGGCGTCGAGCGACGACCCGCCGAGGCCGAGGAGGCGCCCGTGGAAGCGCAGCAGCTCGCGGCCTCGCAGCCACTCGTGGAAGGCGAAGTGCTCGGGCAGGTAGCCCACGCGGGCGCGGGCCCGGGTCCCGCCGATCGGCTCGCCGAGGAGCCGGCCACCGCCCGCGGTCGGGTGGACGAGGCCGAGGAGCATCTTGATCGACGTCGTCTTGCCCGCCCCGTTCGGCCCCAGGAAGCCGAAGACCTCACCCCTCGGCACGGACAGGGTGAGGTCGCGGACCGCCGTCTTCGGGCCAAAGTCCTTGCGGAGCGCCTGGGCCTCGAGGGCGGGCTCGGCCACGGCTACCGGATCGACTGCGCCATCTCGAGGATCTCCACGCCGTCGCGCGTGCCCGGGCCCTGGATCGCGAACACCTTGTCGGCCGTGGACCACAGCAGGAGCGCCCGCGGGCGCGGGGGGCGGGAGGTCCCGTCGGGAGCGGCCTTGGCCGGAGGCTGGATCGTCACGAGCAGGCCTTTCTGGCCGGACACCTCGACCTCGCGGAACGTCCCGCCCTGCACGGGCACCGGGACGAGGAAGGTCGCGCGCCAGTCGATGGCGCGGGAGAAGGAGAGCGCCTCCTCCGCGCTCATGCCGGCCAGGCGCAGGCCGAGCCGGCCGAGGATCGCGAGATCGAAGCCCTCCGGCAGCTCCACCTGCGGGGTCGCCGACTGGAAGAGGAGGAAGCTGTCCTCGCGCGGGAGCCGCCCGTCGCCGACGTCGACCGTGCGCGCGTAGCGCATCGCCAGGACTGGCGGCATCTCGACGTCGATCGTCGCCCCGTTCCAGAAGGCCGGGATCTCGATCTCGTCCGCGCCCGCGGCGAGGGCGAGCGCCTCGAGCTTGCCGGTGTCGACCTGCACCCGGAAGGTGCCGGGCCGGCCCAGCGTCGTCTCGACCAGCTCCGTGCGCTGCGGCAGCACGCTCGGCTGCTGGGCGGTGATGCCGGCCGCGACCGCGCCCGCCTCGGGGCTCGCGACGACCTCGGGCTTCCCGGGCGCCACCACCACCTGGACCTGGTCGGCGACCAGGCTCTTGAAGTCGAGCCCGCTCTTCGCGAGCCTCTCGAGCCGCTGCGGGTCCACCGGCACGGCGGCGAAGCGCTTGACCCGGAAGAGGTCGAGGAACTCGCGGGCGGCGGCCCGCACGGGCTCGAGCGTGAAGGCGAGCGCGAGCGCGGCCACGAGCCCGGCGCCGGCCAGGGCGGGCACGAAGCGCCGCCAGGGGCTCGGCGCGACACGGCGCTCGCGCGACTGCGCGTCGATCTCGTGCAGGCGCTCCCCGAGACGTTCGGCGAACTCGGGGCGGGGCTCCTCGCGGAGGCGGGAAAGGAAATCGTCGCTCACTGTCGTCCTCCTTCGTCCCACCGGGCCCGGAGCGCGCCGACCGTGCGGTGCAGGATCGTCCCCACGTTCGACTCGCCGAGCCCGGTGATCGTCGCGATGGCACGGTTGGTGGCGCCCGCCCCGTACTTGAGGGCCAGCAGCTCCCGCTCACGCTCGGGCAGCGCGGCGAGGAGCGCCTGGAGGCGGCGGGACTGCACCTCCCGCAGCGCCGCCGTCTCGGGGGTCTCCTCGTCGCGGAGCGAGGCTTCGTCGAGCGGCACCGCGGGGCGCGAGCGCCGGAGGTGGTCGATCGCGGCGTTGCGGGCGATCGCCAGGAGCCAGGTCGAGACGGCGGCCCGGTCCTGGCGATACCGCACTCGCGCCCGCCAGGCCTTCTCGAAGGTGGCCGAGGTCAGGTCCTCGGCCGTGGCCCGCTCGAAGCCCCGGTAGCGGAAGTAGCTGAAGACGCGGGGCATCTCCTCGCGGTAGACCGCGTCCCAGTCCACCGCTGCGGCGGGGACGGCCGGGGCGAGCCACTCGAGGATGCGCACACCATCCATGCCAAGTCGATATACGGAGGCGGGGCGAAGGTATCACACGGTCTCCGCCGCGGCCCGGGTCACTGGCTGGGCCGAGGCCGTGCTCCTCCGGGCCCACGCCGGCCTCGAGTCCTCCCCCCGTCAAGCCATCCAGCCAGAGAGGTTCCCGATGCCGACCACCCGCCCCGCCGGGGTTGCCGCCGTCCTCTTCTTCCTTGCCGCCGCCCTCGCCCTTCCCGCGGCGGCCGGCGCCGCCGACGGCTCGCTGAGCGTCACCGTCCGCGACAACTACGGGGTCGTTCCCCGCGCGGTGGTTCGCGCCACGAACGCCGCCACCGGGGCCGGCCAGCGGGCCGTCACCGACCACGAGGGTGTCGCCCGCCTCGCCGCGCTCTCGGCGGGCACCTACGAGGTGCGGGCGGCCTTCCCCGGCTTCGCCGACGCGGCCGAGCCGGCGGTGGCCCTCGCCGAGGGCGAGGCGAAGTCTCTCGAGCTCGTCATGGGCGTCGCCTCGCTCAGCACGAGCCTCACGGTCGAGACCGCGAACCGGCGGGAGCAGCTCCTCCTCGACGTGGCGGAACCGGTGACGCTGATCGAGAAGACGCAGATCGAGGACACCGGCGCCCGCTCGGCGAAGGACGTCCTCGTCGAGCAAAACGGCCGTGGGGCTTCACGCCGTCGGTGGCCTACGCCTACAACAAGCGCGAGAACCCCGAGGGCGCGGAGGTCGGGGGCTACCCGAACCACTCCGGCTTCCTGAAGCTCCTCTGGGCCAACCCGCGGCTCGGCCTGCGCGCGAACCTCCGTGGCCAGATCAACGGCAAGGTGCCGCCCGGGGCGGACGGCACCTACCAGCCCTCGTACGACCTCTGGTCGGCCCAGGTCAACAAGCGCTTCGCGAGCCTGGGCGCGTACGGGGTCAACGTCTACGCGCAGGTCGACAACATCTTCGACAAGGGCGACATCTTCCTCGCCAGCCCCGACGGCACGCCGGTCCAGGGCCAGTTCCAGGTGTGGCTCGCCCCCCGGACCTTCCAGGCCGGGGTGAAGGTGGACATGGACTGGGCTCGCTAGGAGGATTCCCCGACGGAGACGACCTCGACCTCGCGGCCGCGGTCCTTTACTCCAGGACCGCGGCCCAGCCCCGCCGGCCCAGGTCCCGGTAGATCAGCCACCCGGCCCCCGCGGCCACCGCGAGCATCCCGAGACCCAGCCCGGTCTCGCCGAAGATGATCTTGCCCACGCCGAAGAGGCTCGCGTAGACGAGCACGCAGCCCGCCGCCCAGTCCATCAGGTTCCGGAGGCCGTCGCGGACGGGTACGACGTCGGCCGCGCGGGCGGCGACGGGGCCCCAGAGCGAGGCGCTCGGCCGCACCCGCCGGTAGAAGGCGAGGAGAGTCTCCTCCGGCTCCGGGGGTGTCAGCCAGGTCGCGG
>JBGPQQ010000158.1:0-7360 GCA_041489115.1 Vicinamibacteria bacterium
CCCGCAGCTTGCCGTCCGAGAAGACCTCGTTCCCCTCGAACACGATCTCCTTCACCTTCGCCCGCGGCCCCTCGTCGATCACGAACGACAGCTGCTGCCCCGACCCCCCGATGTTCTTGGCCTCGTGCTTGACGGTGCCGAAGGGCCGGCCCTTCTGGGCCAGCATCTCCTTGATGATCCCATCGACCTTGCGGGCCTTCGCCGGGTCGTAGAAGGTGTCGATCTTGACCTGGGCGTCCTTCTTCTTGAGCTCGTCCTCGATCGTGCTGGTGGTGAGCTCCTTGCTCCCCCGGTAGTCCACGATCTGGATGCGCTTCCGCTCGGTCACCTTGAAGCGCACCACCTTGCCCCGCGCGCCGTCCACCACCTCGACCTGGAGGTCGTCGAGGAAGCCGGTGTCCCACAGCCGCCGGAAGTCCTCCCGGAGCTTCCGCTCGTCGTAGGCGTCTCCCGGCTTCGTCGAGATCCAGAAGAGGAGGGTCTCGCGCTGGAGGTACTGGTTGTTGAGGACGTCGATCCTCTCGATGACGGGTGCCTGCTCCACCGACTGCGCCCGTGCCTCCGGCACCGGGATGGCCAGCACGAGCCAGGCCCCGAGAACCGCCACGCGCCCGCGCTTCATGCCGACAACGCCCCGCCCCTGTCGTCCTGCTGGTACCACAGCCCTCCGTCCTTCACCCCCACCTCGATCGGCCGGCCCCCGCGGATCTGCCCGCGGATGAACGCCTCCGACAGCGCGTCCTCGATGTGGCGCTGGATCGCCCGCCGCAGCGGGCGAGCCCCGTAGGAGCGGTCGGCGAGCGTCCGCCCCAGGAGCCACTCCACGGCCTCGTCCCGGATCGAGATCGCGATGCCCTTCTCCTTCAGGTTCTGGTTCAGCTGCTCGACGAGGAGCCGCGTGATCTTCACCAGGTCCTGGTCGATCAGGGCGTCGAAGATGATGATCTCGTCGATGCGGTTCAGGAACTCCGGGTTGAAGGTCCGCTTGACCTCCCCCATCACCATCTCGTTCGTGGCCTTCTCCGTCTCGCGCGGCTCGTTCGACGCGAACCCCATCCGGCCCTTCTTCTCGATGAAGCGGGCCCCGATGTTCGAGGTCATGATCAGGATGGTGTTCTTGAAGTCCACCGTGTTGCCGAGGCCGTCGGTGAGGTGGCCGTCCTCGAACACCTGCAGCAGCACGTTGAACGTGTCGGGGTGCGCCTTCTCGATCTCGTCGAGGAGCACCACGCAGTAGGGGTTGCGCTTCACCCGCTCGGTGAGCTGCCCCCCCTCCTCGTGCCCCACGTAGCCGGGCGGCGAGCCGATCAGCTTGCTCACCGAGTGCTTCTCCATGTACTCCGACATGTCGAAGCGGACGAGGTTGCGCTCGCTGCCGAAGAGGAAGGCGGCGAGGCCGCGCGCCACCTCGGTCTTGCCCACCCCGGTGGGCCCGAGAAAGAGGAACGAGCCCACCGGCCGGTTCGGGTTCTTGAGGCCGGCGCGGGTGCGCCGGATGGCGCGGGCCACCGCGCTGATCGCCCCGTCCTGCGAGACGATGCGCCGGTGGAGCTCCTCCTCCATGCGGAGGAGCTTCTCCGACTCCTCCTCCTTGAGGGAGGTGATGGGAATCCCGGTCCACCGGGAGACCACCTCGTCGATGTCCGCCTTGGTCACCGGCTGCGGGCCCTCGGACCCGAGCGTCCACGGCTCGCTCAGCACGTGGACGGTCTCCTGCCCCCCGGCCTCCTCCTCACGGAGGAAGCCGCCCGTCCGCTCCCCCCCGTCCGCCCCGAGCACCACCCGCAGCCGGCCCTGCAGCTGGGGCGCCACGGCCGGGACCGCCGCCTCGCGCAGCTTGACGCGGCTGCCCGCCTCGTCGATGAGGTCGATCGCCTTGTCGGGCAGGAAGCGGTCCGTGATGTACCGGCTGGACTGGTACACCGCCGCCTCGATGGCCTCGTCGAGGTAGGCCACGTTGTGGAACCGCTCGTAGCGCTCCCTCACCCCGCGGAGGATCTCGACCGTCTCCTCCTCGGTGGGCGAGGCCACCTTGACCGCCTGGAAGCGGCGCTCGAGGGCGCGGTCCTTCTCGATGTGCTTGCGGTACTCGGCGGGGGTGGTCGCCCCGATGCACTGGATCTCGCCGCGCGAGAGGGCGGGCTTGAGGATGTTGGCGGCGTCGAGCGACCCCTCCGCGGAGCCGGCCCCCACCAGGGTGTGCAGCTCGTCGATGAAGATCACGATGTTCGGGGTCTCGGTGAGCTCCTTCATGATCGTCTTGAGGCGCTCCTCGAACTGCCCCCGATACTTCGTTCCCGCCACGATCAGCGAGATATCGAGGGCGAGGACTCGCTTGTCGGCCAGGTACACCGGCACGTCCCCCTGGACGATCTTGTTGGCGAGGCCCTCGACGAGGGCGGTCTTCCCCACCCCCGGCTCGCCGATCAGGACCGGGTTGTTGCGGGTCCGCCGGCACAGGATCTGGATCACCCTCTCCAGCTCGTCGTCGCGCCCGACGAGCGGGTCGAGCGCGTTGCGGGTGGCGGCCTCCGTGAGGTCGCGGGAGAACTCGGAGAGGAGCGGCGTTTCCTTCGCCTTGCCGGCGGTGGCCTTCTCGTTGAGGAGGGCGAGGATGTTCTCGCGCACCCCGGCGAGGCGCATGCCCTTCTCCCCGAGGATCCTGGCGGCGACGCTGCGCTCCTCGCGCATCAGCCCGAGCAGGATGTGCTCGGTGCCGATGTAGTTGTGGAGCATCCGCTCCGCCTCCTCGGCGGCGTGGACGAGGACGTGCTTGCTCTCCGGGGAAAGCGGGATCTCCAGAGAGGCCGCCACCTTCTCGCGGTAGGGAGAGCGGCCCTCGACGTCCTTGCGGATCTGGTCCATCGAGAGGTGGCCCTTGGCGAAGAGGCGCGAGGTGAGCCCCTTTCCCTCGCGGATGAGGCCCAGCAGCAGGTGCTCGGTCTCGATGGACCCGCTGCCCAGCTGGCTCGCCTCGTAGCGGGCGAAGAAGATCACCCGCCGCGCCCTCTCGGTGTAGCGCTCGAACATCCGTTCTCGACCCCGGGATCGGCCGGGGACAGCACGCCCCCGGCGAATTCCAATGATAGCCCAGAACCCGGCGGGCGCGGCCGGGCGGAAGCCCCGCGCGATCACGCCGGTAGCAGGCGCCCGCTCTCGAGCGCGAGCACGCGGTCGCAGCCGCGCGCGAGCTCCTCGTTGTGCGTCACGACCACCACCGTGAGCCCCCTCGCGCGGACGATCGACCGCAGCGTCTCGTGCAGCTTCCGCCCGGTCGCGCGGTCGAGGTCCCCGGTCGGCTCGTCGGCCAGGAGGACCCGCGGGGACGCCGCGAGGGCGCGGGCCACCGCCACGCGCTGCTGCTCGCCGCCGGAGAGCGCCCCGGGGCGGTGGTCGGCCCGCCCGGCGAGCCCCACCTCGTCGAGCATCTCGCCGGCGCGGCGCCGGGCCTCCTCCGCCCGGCGCCCGGCGATCAGCAGCGGCATCGCCACGTTCTCGAGCGCGGAGAACTCCGGCAGGAGGTGGTGGAACTGGAAGACGAAACCGAGCGTGCGGTTCCGGAACTCGCAGCGCCGCGGTTCGGCGAGCGACAGCACGTCCTCGCCCGCGATCCGCAGCGAGCCGCCGTCGGGCCGGTCGAGCGTGCCGAGGACGTGGAGGAGGGTCGACTTGCCGACCCCGGAGGCTCCCACGATCGCCACCACCTCCCCCGCGGCCACGTCGAGGTCCACGCCCTGCAGCACGGGCACCTCGCCGGCCGGCGTCCGATAGCCCTTCCGAAGACCGCGGGCCGACAGCAGGATGTCCATCTCGCTACTCGTACCGGAGGGCCTCGGCCGGGTCGACGCGGGCAGCGCCGCGGGCCGGGTAGAGGGTGGCGGCGAAGCAGATGAGCAGCGCGCCGGCGAGCACGACCGCCGCGTCGCCCGGCAGGAGCCGGAAGGGGACCCAGGCGATCTGGTAGACGTCCTCGGGGACCTTCACCAGGCGGAAGCGGTCGAGCACCCAGCACGCCCCCGCGCCGAGGACGCCCCCGAGCGTCGTGCCCACCGCCCCGATGACGGTGCCCTGCAGCATGAAGACGCGCATGATGGAGCCCCGCGACGCCCCCATGGACACGAGGATAGCGATGTCCTTGTGCTTCTCCATGACCATGAGCACGAGCGTCGCCACGATGTTCAGGGCCGCCACCGCCACGATCAGCCCGATCGCGATGCCGATGGCCACCTTCTCGATCCACAGGGCCGAGTAGAGGGACTGGTTCATCTCCACCCAGTCCGTGGTGACGTAGCCCTCGCCGAGCCGCGACAGGATCGCCCGGGCCCCGGCCTTGACCGCGAACATGTCGTGGAGGCGCACCTCGACGTGCGTGGTCCGGCCTTCCTCGTCGAGCAGCCGCTGCGCGGCGGCGAGCGACAGGTAACCCCAGGCCGCGTCGAACTCGTAGAACCCGGTCTTCACGGTGCCGACGACGCGCACGCGCGCGACCCTCGGCAGCAGGCCCACCGGCGACAGGCGCCCCCGCGGCGATGTCAGCGTCACCACGTCGCCCACGCGGACGTTGAGCGCCTCGGCGAGCCGGGCGCCCAGCAGGATCGGCGCCGGGCCCTCCCCCGCTCCACCCTCGCCGAGCGGGGCCGCGCTCCCCTCGCTGATCTTGGCCACGACGTCCGTCACGGTGCGCTCCTGCGCCGGCACGATGCCCTTGAGTGTCGCGGCGGCGGCGCCGGTCGCGCTCGTCAGGAGCGCCTTCCCGTAGACGGAGGGTGCCGCCCCGGCCACCCCGGGGACGCTCCGCACCTTCGCGACCAGCGCCCCGAGGTCCCCCGGCGAGCCGCCCCCGGCGCGGAAGACGCTGACGTGCGCCGTCGCGCCGAGGATGCGCGCCCGGATCTCGGACTGCAGGCCCGTCATCAGGCCGAGGGCGATCAGGACGGCGGCGACACCCACCGCCACGCCGAGCACCGCGACGCCGGAGATGAGCGAGATGAAGGCCTGCTTGCGCCGGGCGGTCAGGTACCGCAGGGCGACCCGGAGCTCCCATGTCATCCCGACGAGCTCCGTCCTGCCTGGCGAGGAGGGATCCACCGGTCCGCACGCCCCGGTTGCGGATTCCTCGGGACCCGTCCCCTCGGCGTCCCTATGAAGGAACTCGAACCGGCTGCGAATTGGCTGCATCGTGCCAGACCCCACGCGAGCTGACACCCCGGCCGCCGCTCGCGTAGGGCCCCTGGCGTCGATGCGGCCCACACCGCCGTGGCTGTTCCTCTGCTCCCGGCGACGGGCGTTCCGCTCGTCGTGACTCGCGGTGACAGGGTCATGCCCGTCACACCTCTTCCTCGCGCTCGCGGCCGGCCTCCGGCCGCATGTGCGGGAAGAGGATGACGTCGCGGATCGACGGCGAGCCGGTGAGGATCATGGCCAGGCGGTCGATCCCCACGCCGCAGCCGCCGGTGGGCGGCAGGCCGTGCCCGAGCGCGCGCACGAAGTCGTCGTCCATCTGGTGCGCCTCGAGGTCGCCGCGCTCGCGCTCCTTCAGCTGGTCGAGGAAGCGCTGGCGCTGCTCGAGCGGGTCGTTCAGCTCGGAGAAGCCGTTCGCGATCTCCATGCCCGCGGCGTAGAGCTCGAAGCGGTCGGCGACCCCGGGCCGATCGGGGTGCGCCTTGGCCAGCGGCGAGATCTCGACGGGATAGTCGATGACGAAGGTTGGCTCCCACAGCCGCGTCCCCTCGGGGTCCCAGCGCCTCTCCACCCAGACCTCGAAGAGGTGGGCGATCCGCTTGCCGTGCGACATCCCTCCGAGGCGGGCCCACGACACCTCGTCGCGGAAGACCTCGAGGTCCCTCGAGCCGGCCGCCACGCGGGCGGGCGGGGAGGCCGCGCGGAGCCACGCCTCGAGCTTCGCCGGGTCGGCGATCTCCGCCTCGCTCACGCCCCAGCCCTGCTCCTCCGCCACTGCCGCGATCGAATCGGTCATCCGCACCCGGCGGAACGGGGTGGCGAAGGACAGATCCCTGCCCCGGTAGGAGAGCGGCCCGGGCCCCGCCACCCGCGCGGTCGCCGCCACGAGCTCCTCGGTCGTCGCGATGACGTCGCGGCAGTCGAAGTAGGCGGTGTAGAACTCGAGCATCGTGAACTCCGGGTTGTGCATCGAGGAGATGCCCTCGTTCCGGAAGTTACGGTTGATCTCGTAGACGCGCTCGAAGCCCCCCACCACGAGCCGCTTGAGGTAGAGCTCGGGCGCGATGCGCAGGAAGAGGTCGACGTTGAGCGCGTTGTGGTGGGTCACGAAGGGCCGCGCCACCGCTCCCCCCGCGATCGGCTGCATCATCGGCGTCTCGACCTCGACGTAGCCCCGCTCGTCGAGGAAGCGCCGCATGGCCGACACCATGGCGCTGCGCACGAGGAAGGTTCGCCGGACCTCGGGGTTGGCCATGAGGTCGAGGTGGCGCTGGCGGTAGCGCACCTCGACGTCCGCGAGGCCGTGCCACTTCTCGGGCGGCGGCAGGAGCGCCTTCGAGAGGACGACGATCTCCCGGGCCTGCACGGTGAGCTCGCCCTTGCGGGTCCGCATCACCCTCCCGGCGACCCCGACGAAGTCGCCGAGGTCGACGAGGTCGAACACCCGATAGCCCTCATCGCCCACTTCGTCGGAGCGGACGTAGACCTGCAGCCGCGCCTCCCCGTCGCCGAGGGTCGCGAACGAGGCCTTGCCGTGGCCCCGCTTCGTCAGCACCCGGCCGGCCACGCGGACGTCGACGGACAGGGCCTCGAGCTCCTCGAGCGTCTTCCCTCCGTACGCGGCGGCGATCTCGCCCAGGCGGTGGCTGCGCTCGAAGCGCGTCGGGTACACCGCGACGCCCATGGCCCGGAGGGCCCGGGCCCTCTCCAGCCTCTGCGCCGATTCCGCCGGCCAGCCGGGCACGGGGGGCTTCCCCCCGGCGCCGCCCGTCGCCTCCTCCTCGCTCATGCCTCCCTCATCCCTGATCGCCGCGGACGCGCCGGCGGATCGCATCCAGCACACCGTTCACGAACGCCGGCGAGTCGGCCTCTCCGAAGCGCTTCGCGAGCTCGACCGCCTCGTCGAGCACGACCGCCACCGGCGTCCCCGCTTCCGCCATCAGCTCGTAGGCGCCGAGGCGGAGGATCGTCCGGTCCACCGGCGCGATCCGGTCGAGCCGCCAGTGCGTCGCGGCCTCGGCGATCGCCTGGTCCAGCTCGGCCGCCCGGGACTGGGCGCCGGTCGCCAGGCGCTCGGCCATCGCCCGCATGTGCGGCATCCCCGAGCGCAGCCGCCAGAAACCCTCGAGCACCGCACCCATCGCCTCGCCCGTGATCTCCCACTGGTAGAGGATCTGGA
>JBGPQQ010000159.1:0-7344 GCA_041489115.1 Vicinamibacteria bacterium
CCACCAGGGCGGGGTCGGGATCATCCAGAACGGCCGGCGTGTCGCGACGAACGGTGACCTGCGCCTCGACCGCACGCCGGGGCAGTGGCAGCCGGTGCCGAAGGTCGGCCAGCGGGTGGTGGACCGCGCGACCGGCGAGATCAGCCTGCGGGCGGAGTACCCCGACGAGTCGAAGAACCGCAAGGGCTTCAACCCGGTCGACTACCCGGACCTCCGTTTCGCCTACACCGTGCGCGTGCGGCCGGAGGGAAGGGGCTTCCGCATCCTCGTGGACCTCGAGCAGCCGCTGCCGGACGAGTGGATCGGCCGCGTCGGCTTCAACATGGAGCTCTTCCCCGGGATCCTCTTCGGGAAGACGTTCGCGACCGACACGCAGACCGGCATCTTCCCGCGGCAGGCCAACGGCCCCGGCACCCTCGACGCGAAGGGCGAGTACCAGGTCGCTCCGCTCGCCACCGGGAAGCGGCTCGTCATCGCCCCCGAATCGGACCGCCAGCGGATGACGATCGAGGACGCGATCGGCGGCGGGCTCGAGCTCGTGGACGGCCGCGGCCAGCACAACAACGGCTGGTTCGTGGTCCGCTCGCTCGTGGCAAGAGGCGCGACGAAGGGCGCCGTCGACTGGCGGGTCACGCCTCACGCCATCCCGGGCTGGAAGTCGGAGCCCACGGTTCAGGTGTCGCAGGTCGGCTACCACCCCAGGCAGCAGAAGTGGGCGATCGTCGAGCTCGACCCCCGGGACACGCGGCGGCTTCCGGTCATCGTCTCGAGGATCACGGAGACGGGCACCCTCGAGAAGGCGATGGAGGCGGCCCCGCAGGCCTGGGGCCGGTTCCTCCGCTACGAGTACCGGCGGCTCGACTTCACCTCCGTCGAGAAGCCCGGCCTGTACGTGGTGAGCTACGGCGACGCGCGGTCGAACCCGTTCCGGATCGGAGCGGACGTCTACCGGCGCCACGTCTGGCAGCCGACCGTCGAGTCGTTCCTGCCGATCCAGATGTGCCACGTGCGGGTGAACGAGCGCTACCGCGTCTGGCACGACGCCTGCCACCTCGACGACGCGCGCATGGCGCCGTTGAGCCACAACCACTTCGACGGCTACGCCCAGGGCCCGTCGACGCTCACGACGTTCTCGCCGGGCGAGCCGGTGCCGGGGCTGAACCGGGGCGGCTGGCACGACGCCGGGGACGACGACCTGCGCGTCGAGTCGCAGACCGAGACGATGCACGGCCTCGCCCTCGCCTGGGAGGCGTTCCGCCCCGACCTCGACGACACCGCCATCGACCAGAAGCTCCGCGTCGTCGAGATGCACCAGCCCGACGGCAAGCCCGACGTCCTCCAGCAGATCGAGCACGGCGCCCTCACGGTCGTGGGCGGCTACCGCGCGCTCGGCCGCTTCTACCGCGGCATCATCAGCCCGACGCTGCGCCAGTACACGCACCTCGGCGACTTCGCGGCCCAGACCGACGGCATCGTCTACGACCCGAAGACGGCGCCGCCCGACGCGCCGCCGGTGGGGACGGGCGTGCCGGGCTCGCCCGACGACCGCTGGGTCTTCACGGAGCAGAACCCGCGGCGGGAGCTGAGCGCCGCGGCAGGGCTCGCGGCGTCCTCCCGCGCGCTGCGCGGCTACGACGACGCCCTCGCCGCCGAGTGCCTGGCCATCGCGAAGGAGATCTGGAAGGTCACCCGCGAAGACGCGGGGCCGGCGCCGCCGTGGGAGAAGGGCCGGCCCAGCGCGCGGATCGGTCTCGCGGTCGAGCTCCTGATCACGACGAAGGACCGGCTCTACGCCGACTACCTAGTCGGGCAGCGGGAGGCCATCGTGAAGAGCATCCAGTCCACGGGCTGGGTTGTGGGCCGCGCGCTGCCCCTCGTGGGCGACCCCGCGTTCACGAGTGCGGTCACCGAGGCCGTGAAGGCCTACCGCGCCGAGGTCCTGAAGCTCGAGAGCAAGACGCCCTACGGCGTGCCGTACGAGCCCAACATCTGGGGCGCGGGGTGGGGAATCCAGGGCTTCGGCATGGAGCAGTACTTCCTCCACACGTCCTTCCCGGAGATCTTCCCGAAGGAGCCGATGCTCCACGCCCTGGACTTCGTCCTGGGCTGCCACCCGGGGCCGAACAACGCCTCGTTCGTGTCGGGGGTCGGCTCACGCTCGGTGACCGTCGGCTACGGCTTCAACCGCGCGGACTGGGGCTACATCCCGGGTGGCAGCGTCTCGGGAACGGCCCTCATCCGGCCCGACTTCCCGGAGCTGCTCGAGTGGCCGTACCTGTGGCAGCAGACGGAGTACGTCCTCGGCGGCGGCACGACCGATTACCTCTTCCTGGTGCTGGCCGCCGACCACCTGCTCAACCGCGACGGACCCCGACCAGGATCATAGCCCGCGGTCTCTCGTATCTCGCTTCTCCTTGAAGGTCACCGGCGCGGGGGACCCCGCGGGGTCCTCCATCTCGACGTGACCCTGCAGGAAGCCGCCTTCTGCGATGGCCACTGTGCGGGCCCGGACGTCGGCCCGGACACGAGCGGAAACGCCGATCTCGACGTTCTCGGCGACGAGCGAGCGCCCCGTCATCTCGCCCTCGACGACGATGTTCGTCGCGGTCACGTCTCCTGTGATCCGCGCGCCTTCCCGGACGCGGCACAGGCCGACGATCCGGCACGGGCCCTCGATCGTGCCCGCGACGTCCACCGGACCTTCGGCGGTCAGCTCGCCTCGGATGTGCATCCCGCGGCCAATCACCGTTGCGGCCGTCTCGGCCGCATCCGTGAAGCGGCGCGCAGGCGGCGGCGCGGGGGACGGCGAGGGTTCGGGCGGGGGCGGTTTCTTGAACATCGGCTCCGGGATCGTAGCACTACCCCCGTCGGTAGTTGAGCCAGAAGGCGATCGTCTTCTGCTCGTCGGCCGGGGTCTCTCCCATGGAGCGCAGCTCCGTTTGCAGAACGCCGTGGAAGCCGTCGTGCTCGTACGTGACGGCGAGCCGGAGGCGTCCCCCGGCGGCGGCACGCGGGGCGAGGTCGCGCGGGAGGGTCACGACGTTGCCCGGCCAGGGCTCTCCGAAGAAGACGGGGTCGATCTGCTCGTCGGCCACTACGAGCCAGGGCCCGCAGTAAAGCGCGGACCGCACGGGCTCGGGGCCCAGGCTGGCGAGCGGAATCTCCTCTCCCTTCGAGGTGACGAGCCGCAGGCGAGGGGCGAGAGTGGCCTCGACCCGGTCCCCCGCGGCAAAGCGGCCCTCGAGGCGGAGGAAGCCCCCGTCCCGCTTCGCCGGCGCCAGCCTTCCGTTCCACGCGAGCGCGGGGCTCTCCGCCCAGGAGGGCTCGCGGACGGCGAGGACGCCCTCGAAGGGTCGCGTGACCCGGCACGTGAGACCGGACGATGTGCATCGGAGGCTCAACCCCGCCTTCGCCCCGTCGAAGTCGACGTCCTCGAAGAGCTGGACCGCCAGCGTCCTGTCTCTCTCGACGACGGCGTGATCGAGCACGTCCCGGAACGCCCGGTAGCCGTGCATGGTGCAGCACCACCAGGCGCGGTCCACGCTGGAAGAAGGCTGGATGCCCTGGTCGAAGAAGACGCGCGAGCCGAAGTCCCCGTTCGAAAACTGGTTGTGGGCGAGGCCGTTGACAAGGCAGCGCTCGGCCCGCTCCAGGTACTCGACCCGGCCCGTCGCGCGGTGGAGCTGGAGCGAGAGGCGGACGAAGTCCGCGAGGCCGCAGCCCTCGTTGCGGGGGAACGAGCCCGAGGCCGCCTTCGCGGCGGCGAGGGACGTCGCGTTCGCGGGGTCGCCCCAGCCGAAATACTCCATGACGGCGCCGTCGATCGTGTAGTCGCTCGAGCGCACGAGATCGCCGTAGAGCCGCTCCACGAGGGCGAGCATCGCGGTGTCGCCCGTGGTCTCGTGGAGGAGCACGGCGCCGCGGAGAGTCGACAGGTAACCGTGGGAGTGCTGCACGCCGCGCGGCTGGAGAAGCGGGACGATCCCTCGGGCGGCGGCGGCGTACGAGCCGTCCCCGGTCGCCTGCGCCAGCATCGCCAGGCTCTCGGTGAGCTGCGTGAAGCAGATGAAACCGAACGCCCCCTGCCCCTCGACGCGTGCCATCACCTCGGGGGCCTTCGTCGCCTCGCGCCCCGCGAGGAGGAAGGAGGCGAGGCGCCGGGCGGCGGCGAGGACGGCCGCCTCACGCGTCGCCTGCCAGTAGGTCATGAGGCCCACGAGGAGGCGCCCGTTGCCCCACAGGAGCGCCATGTGCTCGTTGCCGGTCTCGGCCGCCGTGAAGGCGAGATCGGTCCGGCCGAAGCGGCCGTCGGGCCTCTGCTGCGCGAGGAGCTTCGCGACGAGCGGGGCGAGGTCGGCGGGAGAGCGACCGGCGGGCGGCAGCGCGGCGAGCGCCTCGATCCAGCGCCCCGAGAGGTCGCCGCTGAAGTTCCAGAAGCGGCGGCGGGTGTCGAGCGTCACGTCGGCGAGGACGAACTCCTCGGTGTAGGCGGGGACCCCCGTCTGCGTCAGACGCCGGGCGGTCAGGTCGATGCGCCGGGCGAGGTCCCCGGCCGGCCGCGTGCCCGCTGCGGCGGGAGCGGTGGTGGGAGGCGCGGCCGCGACCCTCCGCGCGGCGGCGAGGCCCGCCGTCCCGATCGCGAGCTGACCCAGGAACGTGCGCCGCGGCGTTGCGCTGTACATCGTCGCCCTCCGTCGGGCCCGGCCTCAGGATGCTCCGAGGGGCCCGCAGCGGTTCTATCACGGCGAGGGCCGGGCGTAGAAGTCCGTCGGTATCAGAACGACACGCGCGCCTGAAGCTCGATGCTGCGATTGCCCGACGAGGATCCCGGCCCGCGGCCGAAGCCTCCGGGTCCCCCGGCGGGTCCTCCGCTCGGCCCCCCGCTACTTGTCGTGCTTCTCCGCGGCCGGCTTCTGAACCGGCTTCGTCCCCGGCGGCGGCGAGTCGCCCGGCTCCAGGCGCAGCTTGACCTGCGTCCTCATGCCGCGCTGGACGGCGATCTCCTCGTCGAACGCCTTGTAGCCGCCCTTGTAGACGGCCACCCGGTGGGCGCCGTCCGCCAGCCACAGGTACGACGGGTAGCCGTCGAGGTCGCGCGCCTCGCCCACGTACTTGCCGTCTACCCAGACGTCCGCGCGGTTGGGCTTGACGTTCAGCTCGACCGCGCCGAAGCCGGCCATCATCGCGACGTTCATGTCGATCCCGCCCGCCTGCGGGTAGTAGGGGTAGGGTCCCCAGCCCCAGTTGTAGAAGGGGCTGAAGCCCCATCCCGGCCCGAAGCCCCACCCGAAGCCGTAGGGACCGCCCACGTAGACCGCGCCTCGCCCGCCGCCACCCCTGCCCCCGCGCCTGTGCGCTTCGGCTTCGCGCGGCTGGAGGGCGATCGTCCCCGCCAGGGCGAGCGCCAGGGCCGCTGTCAATCCGGCTCGCTTCCGGTATGTCATCTCGAAACCTCCTCCGGTCGGGTGCTGGCCACCTCGACCGCTGCCCCGTTCAGCAGCAAAGGCCGCGCCCGTTCACGCGCCGTCACGCCCCCAACCCCGCGTTCTGACGACGTTTGGCGCGGTCCTGACGTCCCTGAACAGGTCGAACCCGCGCGGTGCTCGGCGGAGCCTGCCGCCGGAGCCCTCGACGCCCGTCCGCGGCCGAACGAAAGGCGCCCCTTCGACTGGGCCGTCATCCTGCGAGGACGCCGGGGTCACGCGCAGAGGACGCTCGTGGCGCGGAGTTCACATCTTTGACGAAACGACTCGCGCCCCGGGCTCCGGCGCGATCACGCCCGGGGTTATCCTGCTGCGGTGGCGAGACTCCTGGCGGTCGCGCTCTGTGCTCACTTCGCCGGCGCCGCGCTTCCCGCGGCCGGCGGGCCGGAGTCGCTCGCGGTCGATCCCGCGGCCAGCCGTGTCCGGATCCACCTCGGCCGCGCCGGGCTCCTCAAGTTCCTGGGCCACGACCACGAGATCGACGCGCCGATCGTCGACGGCCGGGTCGAGGTCGTCGACGGCGACCCCGCGCGCTCCTCCGTGCGCCTCCGCTTCGAGGCGCGCCGGCTGGCGGTCGTCCCCGGCACCGAGCCAGCGAACGACATCCCGAAGGTCGAGCAGAGGATGCGGGGGCCGGAGGTGCTGGACGCGGAGCGGTATCCCGACGTCGTGTTCACGTCGTCGGCCGTGGCGGGGGAGATGACGGAGCCCGGCCGTTACCGGCTCGTGGTGCGGGGCGCGCTGCAGGTCAAGGGCCGGTCGTGCCCGGTCGAGATCCCGCTCGAGGTCCAGCGGACGGGGAGCGAGATCCTGGCCCGCGGCGAGGTCGAGTGGCGCCTGCGCGACCTCGGCGTCGAGCCGCCGTCGGTGGCCGGGGTCGTCAACGTCGCGAATGGCTTCCGGATCACCTTCGAGCTGACCGCCCGCCCGGACCACCCGTAGGGCCTCCGCTTCTTGACGGGGGGCGCTCGCCGGTGGCTACCTGGACGCGGCCATCGGGATCGCCGACACCCTCGCGCGCCAGGTGAGGCCGGTCTTCGTCTCGAAGAACGGCCGGTTCGACTACACGACGAACTGGACGGGCGCGCTGCGCCTCTTCGACTCCCTCGTGGCGCTGGGAAAGGGGCGCGTGACCGAATACGAGCGGGCGCGGCGGCTCGTGAGCTACTGGCTCCGGGCCCACCCGCTGAAGTCGCAGCGGTGGGGACCCTTCTTCGAGGACATCAACATCTACTCCGACACGCAGATCAACGCGGGGACGATGGCGACTACGGGCCGGATGCCATCGCCTATGAGAAGTGGGACGCCGCCTCGCGCGAGCGGCTGAAGCTCGGGGCCTGGGAGCCGGGCGCCATCGAGGGTGGGACGATGAAGTGGGACCCGAAGGCGCGGGTTCTCGACGTGACGGCCACGGCCCGGCGCGTCGTCGTTCGCCGGCGCTAGAACCCTTCGTGCTCCGTCCGGGCGATGATCTCGTCCTGGAGAGCGGGCGACAGGTCGCAGAAGTAGTCGCTGGCCGTCCATCTTGAAGTAGCCGCGCACGAGGTCCATCCTGGCCGCCGACTGCACCACCGCGGTCGGGCCACGGCGGTCCGCGCCCTGCACGGGAGAGATGCCCTCGGAAAGCGGAAGGCCGGCCCGTCGGCCGTCGCGGGTGGCGCCGGTGACCGAGCCGAAGCAGACGTGGTGGGTCGTGGGCAGAATCTGGATGCGGTGCGCCCCGCCGTGCGCACAGGGGCGGCCGTCCACCGCGCCGAAGAAGGCCTCGAACGCGCGGCGCATGAGGCTGTCGGCCCGCTCGTCGTCGTTGCCGTACTTCGGCATCCGGTTGACGAGCCGCAGGCGAAGCTCCTCGTGTCCC
>JBGPQQ010000160.1:0-7329 GCA_041489115.1 Vicinamibacteria bacterium
ATAACGACGGCTGGATGGACGTCTACGTCGCCAACGACTCGATGGAGAACTACTACTACCAGAACAAGGGTGACGGGACGTTCGCCGAGAGGGCGCTCGAGCTCGGCGTGGCTCTCGGCCAGAACGGACAGGGCGTCTCGTCGATGGGCCCCGCGGTGGCCGACCTCGACGGCGACGGGAACCTCGACATCCTGATCCCGGACATGGACTACGGGAGCCTCCTGTCGAAGCAGGGCGGGTTCTACTCCGACCTCATCGGCCGCTCGGGACTCGCCGTCATCTGCGGCCAGTACGCGGGCTGGGGCGCCGTCCTCTTCGACTACGACAACGACGGGTACCCCGACGTCTTCATCGCGAATGGGAACCCCCACCACGAGTACCCCGAAGACGCGGTGCTGGCGCGCAACAACGGCAAGGGCGTCTTCGTGGACGTGGCGCGCGAGTCGGGCGATTTCTTCCAGACGAAGTGGGTGAGCCGGGGCGCCACCTGGGCCGACTTCGACGACGACGGCAACGTGGACCTGCTCGTGGTCGACACCTCCGGCCCGCCGCACCTGCTGAGGAACGGCGGCGGCACCGCCAACCAGTGGCTGAAGGTGGACGCGAAAGTGAAGGGCGGCAAGCGAACGGCCATCGGCGCGCGCGTGACGATCACGGCCGGCGGCCGGACGCAGTTCCAGGACGTGATCGGCGTCAACGGATACCTCTCGCAGGGCGACACGCGGGCGCACTTCGGCCTCGGCACGGCGGAGAAGGCCGACCTCGTCCAGGTCCGGTGGCCCGACGGCACCACGGACGAGTGGAAAGACGTGAAGGCGGGGCAGGTCCTCCGCGTCGAGCAGGGGAAGAAGTAGCCATGCGGCACGCCCGGTCGATCCTGATGGGCGCCGCCGCGCTCGCCGCGGTGGCGGCCGTGCCCGTCGGCCTGCGGGCGCAGGCGGTCAAGCAGCCGGTGTACGTGGGCTCGCGCGCCTGCGCGCAGTGCCACGAGGGCAAGGCCGCCGGCAACCAGTACAGCCACTGGCTCACGACGGCGCACTCGAAGGCGTGGGCCTCGCTCGCGACGCCCGAGGCGAAGGCCATGGCCCGCCTCAGCGGCATCCCCGACGAGCCGGAGAAGGCGCCGATCTGCCTGGGCTGCCACGCGACCGCCGCCGACTCGGAGAAGTGGGAGCGGGACGCGGGCTTCCGGCTCGAGGACGGGGTGCAGTGCGAGAAGTGCCACGGGCCGGGCAGCGAGTACATGGACAAGAAGGTGATGCGAGACCCCGAGGCCGCCCGCCGCGCGGGGCTGCGGAAGTTCACGAAGCGCGACTGCGCGGTCTGCCACTACGTGAAGGGTTCGCACGTGGCGGTGCACCGCAAGCCGCCGCTCGACGTGGAAGACGCCTGGAAGAGGTTGGCTCACCCGGTGCCGGACGACGACATGGCCGACTCCGGCCGGAGCCCCGCGGCAACGCTCGCCCCGGCCACGGCCCCCGGCCCGAAGTACGTCGGGGCCTACGCCTGCGGGTCCTGCCACCAGGGCCCGCGCATGGGCTACCAGCTGAGCCTGTGGCGCATGAGCCCGCACGCTCAGGCCTACGCCGCGCTCTCGACGCCCCGCGCCGCGGAGATCGCGAAGAAAAGGGGCATCGCCGAGGATCCGCAGGTTTCGCCCGCCTGCCTGAAGTGCCACGCGACCGGCGGCGGCCCGGGCGCGCCGGTGGCGAAGACCTACGACCTCATGGAGGGCGTGGGCTGCGAGTCCTGCCACGGGCCGGGCAGCGAGTACATGCCCGAGGCCGTCATGCGGGACAAGGTCGGCGCGGCCCGGGCGGGCCTGCGGCCGGTCACCGAGAAGACCTGCCTCGGCTGCCACACGAGCACGCACGAGAGGCCCTTCTCCTTCGTCGCGGCGAAGGCGAAGATCGCGCACCCGACGCGGCCCGAGTCTGCGACGGCCGCGGTCGGCAAGCGGACCGCGCTGGCCAGCTCGGCCACCGCCGACCTCGAAACCCAGTACGGCATGGCCGCCTCGAAGGGCGCGAAGGCGATCCTCGAGGAGCTCGAGGTCCAGTACAAGAACCCCGTCAACCTGGCGTTCCGGCCCGACGGACGCGAGGTGTGGGCCGCCTGCGAGGCCTCCGGGAGCGTCATCGTCGTGGACGCGGCGAGGCGCGTGAAGATCGCCGAGATCCCGGTGGGCGGCCAGGCGACCGACCTCGTCTTCAACCCGGACGGTACGAGAGCCTACGTGACGAGCCGGCTCAACGACAGCGTCGTGGTGATCGACGTCGCGACCCGCAAGGTGCTGCGGAACCTCCCGGTGGCCGACGAGCCGCACGGGGTCGCGGTCGACCCCTCTGGGAAGACGCTCTTCGTCATGGGGACGGCCTTCGACGCGGTCTCGGTGGTGGACGTCGCGACCGGGAAGGAGACGAAGCGCCTCGCCGCGAGCCGGAACCCGTGGTCGGCCGCGCTGTCGCCCGACGGCCGGCACCTCCTCGTCACGAACGCGCTTTCGCGATTCGTGAAGTTCCGCACCCCGCCGATGTCCGAGGTCACGGTCTTCGACGTCGCGGGCCAGAAGGTCGAGGACCGCTGGGTCGTGCCGGAGTCCAACCTGCTGCTGGGCGTCGCCTGGCACCCGAGCGGGGAGTTCGCGCTCGCCACGCTCAACCGGACCAAGAACCTCGTTCCCATGACCCGCATCCTGCAGGGCTGGACGATCACCAACGGCCTCGCGGTCCTCTGGAAGGACGGCCGGGTCGACCAGGTGCTCCTCGACGAGCCGCAGCGCTACTTCGCGGACGTCACCGACGTCGCGATCACGCCGGACGGGAAGAAGGCCTTCGCGACCAGCGCCGGCACGGACAAGGTGGCCGTCATCGACGTCGAGAAGCTCGTGTCGCTGCTGAAGCGGACGTCCGACGAGGACCGGCGGGACGTCCTGCCGAACTGGCTCGGGGCCTCGGCCGAGTTCGTGATCGCCCGCATCCCGGTGAAGGACAACCCGCGCGGGATCACGGTCGCCCCGGGCGGCGCGACGGCGTGGGTGGCGAACACGCTCGACGACTCGCTGAGCGTGATCGACGTGGCTCGCAACGAGGCCGTCGCCCGCGTGGACCTGGGCGGGCCGAAGCAGAGAACGCACATCCGTTGGGGGGAGCAGCTCTTCCACAGCGCCAACGTCACCTTCCAGCGGCAGTTCGCCTGTGCCACCTGCCACCCCGACGGCCACGTGGACGGCCTGACGTACGACATCGAGGCCGACGGCATCGGCGTGAGCCCGGTCGACAACCGGACGCTGCGCGGGATCTACGACACCGACCCGTTCAAATGGGAGGGAACGAACGCCACCCTCGCGCGCCAGTGCGGGGCCCGGCTGGCGGTGTTCTTCACGCGCATCGCGCCCTTCACGCCGGACGAGCTGCGCGCGGTGAACGACTACACGGTGACGATCCCGCGCCCTCCGAACCGGCACCGGCCGCTCGGTGCCCCGCTCACCGAGGCCCAGAGGCGCGGCAAGCTGGTCTTCGAGCGGGGGCGCACGAACGACGGGCGAGAGATCCCGCCCGAGGGCCGCTGCCTGTACTGCCACTTCCCGCCCTACTTCACCGACCGGCAACAGCGCGACGTCGGGACGAAGCAGCCGACCGACCGTCAGGGCAGGTTCGACGTGCCGCACTTGAACAACATCTACGACTCGGCGCCATACCTCCACAACGGCATGGCGGACACGCTGGAGGAGATCTGGACCGTCCACAACCCGTACGACACGCACGGGTACACGAACGACATGACGAAGGACCAGCTCAACGACCTCATCGAGTACCTGAAGACCCTGTGATGCGAAAGAAGGAAGAGATGAAGACGCGCACCGGACTCGCTCTGCTCCTCCTCGCGGCTTTCGCCGCGCCTGTGCCCGCCGGCGAGGCTCCGGCCGCCGCCGGCGGCGCGCCGAAGCTGCCCTACGTCTACACGAACTGGAAGCAGTTCACGGTCAAGGACGGCCTGCCGAACGACCACATCTTCGCGGTCAAGGTGGACGGGCCACGGGTGTGGGTCGGCACCGAGGACGGTCTGGCGCTCATCGACAAGGCGACCGCGAAGGTCGTGAAGACCTGGCAGGAGAAGGACGGCCTGCCGTTCAAGGTCGTGACCGCGATAGACGTGGACCAGAAGACGGGCGACGTGTGGCTGGGCCTCTTCGGGGGCGGCCTCGCGCGGCTCTCCGGCGGCCGCTTCGACCACTGGCACCAGCTCAACAGCGGCCTCGTCAACGACGTGGTGTACGGTGTCGCGATCGAGAACGACAACGTCTGGGCGGCGACCACCGCCGGCGCCTCGCGACTCAATACGGTCACGGGCGAGTGGACGGTCTTCACCGAGAAGAACGCGCCGATGGAGGAGATCTGGAACTACGCCGCCAGCTACGACGGCAAGGACAAGGTCTACCTCGCCGTCTGGGGCTCGGGCGTCCTCGAGTACAACATCCGGACCGGCCGCTGGAAGGAGTATCTGGACCCCGACGGCGAGATGGAGATCGACCTCTACCGCGACGACGGGATCAACCACGTGATCGTCACCGGGGCGAGCCCGGCGGAGGGCGTCGTGTGGATCTCCTCCTACTTCGGGGGCTCGCGCTACGACGGCCGCCACTGGCGCGGCTACGCGCAGCAGGAGGGCGGCCTGCCCTCCGACTTCCTGAACAACATCAAGGGCCGCAGCGCGCAGGAGGCCCTCTTCTGCTCCGACAAGGGCCTGGGGATCATCACCGACGCCCCCAACGAGGACGCGACCTGGGTCGCCTACACGCGCGATCCCGAGACCGGCCGCGGCCGAGCGAAGGTGACGGTCGGAGGGAAGGTCGTCGAGAACGTCGACATGCCGGCCGGGGTACCGCACAGCTTCATGATCGCGGTCGACGTGGACGACAACGACGTCTGGGTGGGCACGTCGAAGGGCCTCGGCTGGGGGATCGGCGACGGCTACTACCCGAGCACGAAGGAGCGGCCGCTCTACGCGTACGGGCAGCCCGTCCCGGAGCCGAAGGGTGCTCCGGCGACCGCCGAGGCGGCGCAGCCGCCGGTGCCGCGGAAGACGCCGAAGGGAGGGAAGTAATGATACGGGCTCGCACGCGGTCGGTGACCGCTCTGCTGGGATTCGCGCTCGTCGCCCTCGCCGCCAACGGTGCCGACAAGGGCACGAAGGCGCCCGCGCCTGCTCGGCCCGACTACATCCCGTTCGACGACCCGCAGGTCGTCGAGGTGATGAAGAAGATCGACGAGGCCGGCGCCTACGCGACGCCGCCGATGAACCTCAAAAAGGACGAGAACTACGCGGGTACCTCGGAGGACCGCGAGCCGTTCTCCGGCACGAAGCCCTTCAAGGAGAACTTCCTGCTCCAGATAGAGTACACGGGTGCAGGGCGCGCCATCCCCGAGCCGGAAAAGCTCGACAGCGTGAAGGTCGGCTTCATCGGCCCGATCCTGCCCACGGTTTCGATCGCCACGGGCGGCAAGAGCCACGAGGAAGCGCTCGGGGTCCCGATGCTCCAGGGCTCCCGCCTCGCGGTCGAGGAGTGGAACGCGCGCGGCGGCTACCTGAAACGGAAGATCCCGTTCGAGCTCGTGGTCAGCAACGACAACGGCCTCTGGGGCTCCTCGGGCAACGAGATCGTCAAGCAGGCCTACCGGGACGGCGTGTGGGGCATGCTCGGCACGATCGACGGAGCGAACAGCCACATCGCGATCCGGGTCGCTCTCAAGGCCGAGGTCGTGATGATCAACTCCGGCGACACCGACCCGACCTTCATCGAGACGAACATCCCGTGGGTGGCGCGGGTGATCGGCGACGACCGGCAGCAGGCCTACCTGCTCACCGACTACTGGTACCGCAAGCTGAACCTCAAGAGGGTGGCGATCATCCGCGCGAGTAACCGGTACGGCCGGTTCGGCGTACGCGAGATCCGCGACAGCGCGCGGCGGCTGCAGCGGCCGGTTTCCATCGAGATGGCGTACAAGGTCGGGCAGAAGGACTTCCGGCTCGAGGTCGAGCGGGTGAAGAACGCGAACCCCGACGCGGTCGTGCACTGGGGCGACGCGGTCGAGGGCGCCCTCGTCCTCAACACGATGCGCGAGATGGGCATGACGCAGCCGTTCTTCGGCTGCGACCGCACGGTCAACGAGGAGTTCGTGAAGCTCGCGGGGAAGAATGCCGAGGGCGTCGTCGCTGCGTTCCCCTGGAACCCGGAGCGCAAGGACCCGAAGCTCGAGCGGTTCCGGAAAGCGTACCGCGAACGCTTCGGCGTCGAGGCCGAGACGTACGCCGCGCACGCCTACGACGGGATGAGCCTGATGCTGTGGGCCATCAACGTCGCGGGTCTCAACCGCGCCAAGATCCGCGACCTCATCGCGTTCCTGCCGCACCCGTGGCCTGGCGTCACGGGCGACATCGTCTTGTCGGCCTGCCTCGACGACGTGGCCGACACGTACCTCGCGACTCACAGGGACGGCGCGTGGAAGTACGTCTCGCGCACCGACCTCGGGATCCCGAAGGGTTACATCGCGCCGCGCGACCGGCTGAACCGCGACGCCGAGCCGGTGGCCTCCGGGCCGAAGGCGACCACCGTGAAGAAGTGAGGCCGAAGTGATCGGACCCGCGCTGGCCCTGCTGCTCGCGGGTCCGATCCTCTGCCCACAGCCGGCACGGGGGGCCTGGGGGGCGTCCTGGCCATTCGGCCAGGACAAGGAGCCCCCCAGTTCAAAGAAAGCCAGGTACAGCCTGGCCGTATCCGGTTCTTCTGTCCCCGAGCGCCCCGCGTCCCCGTACCGAACCCCCATCCAGCAGCCCCTCGACTTCCGCGGGCCGGGGCGGGAGGAGCCGGAGCCCGACGTCGACGAGGTCGTCCTCGGCTGGTTTGGCCCGGGGGACCCGGATCACCCGGACTTCGGCGACTTCTGGCGGGGGGCCACGCTGGCCGTCGAGCAGGAGAACGCGGCCGGGGGATATCGCGGCAAGCCCCTGCGCCTCCTGCCCGCCTGGTCGGAGAGCCCCTGGAAGGCCGGGATCGCCGACCTCACGCGTCTCGTCTACGACCGACATGCATGGGCCGTCATCGGCGGGGTGGACGGGACGACCACGCACCTGGCCGCGCAGATCGCGCTGAAGAGCCACTTCCTGCTGCTGAGCCCCGGCAGCACGGACGCGTCGGCCGACCACGCGAACGTGCCATGGCTCTTCTCGCTGCCGCCCTCCGACGAGAGCATCGCCCCGGTGCTGGCCGAGGCGGTCTCGCGAGCGGCGGCCGGGGGTCCGTTCTCGGTGGCGGCGTCGACCGACCAC
>JBGPQQ010000161.1:0-7327 GCA_041489115.1 Vicinamibacteria bacterium
CCGGAAGGGCACAGCCGGCCGTGCCCCTCCGTGCCTCCGCCATGGCGCCGCGCCCTACTTCTTCTTCACGATCAGATACCCCTGCATCTCCTGGTGGAGCGCCGAGCAGAAGTTGGTGCAGTAGTACGGGTAGACGCCCTTCTTCTTCGCCTTGAAGGTGACCGTCTTCGTCTCCCCGGGGTCGACCACGATGTTGATGTTGTAGTCGAGCAGGCCGAGGCCGTGCAGCTCGTCGGTCGTCTGCTCGATGTTCGTGATCGCGAGCGTGACCTCGTCGCCTTCCTTGACCTCGAAGTCGGTCGGGGTGATGGTCGAGCGCACCTCGACCATCTTCACCAGCACCTTGCTGCCGTTGCGCGTGACGCCGGCGTCCTTGACGTCCCAGACGGCCAGGGGGTGCTTGCTCTCCTCCTTGGGGTAGACCTCGATGGGGTGCAGCTTGTCGGCCTTGATGATCTGGGCGTAGTGCGGCTCGGGCTCGGTGAAGAAGTCGAGCACGAGCTTCATCTTCTCCTCGGAGATGTCGACGAGTTGCGAGGACTCCGGCTGCGAGGGACCCACCGAGAGGTGCCGGCCGTGGGAGAGCTTGTTGAGGCCGACCAGCCACTTGCCGTCCGGGCTCACCGTGTCGCCCTCGGCCGCGCTCAGGTGGCCGATCGAGTAGGACATCGGCACCTTGTCCACGACCTCCCAGGTCCCGAGCTTCCACTTGGCGATGGCGCTGTCCACGTAGAGCGAGGTGTAGGCGTAGCCATCCGGACCGAACTGCGTGTGGAGTGGCCCGAGGCCCACGGGGACCTCGGCGTCCTTGATCGACTCGTACTTCAGGACCGGGATGCCGTCCTCGTCGCCGGTGAAGTCCTTGTTCCGGATCGCGGTCTGAACCTTCTCCCAGTTGAAGGCGGTGGTGACGCCCTGGAGCTTGCCGGAGCCGATCACGTACTTGCCGTCCGGCGAGACGTCGACGCCGTGCGGTGACTTGCCGCAGGGCATGAAGTAGACGAGGCCGGCGTTCTTCGCGGGATCGATCACCTTCACGCCGCCGATCATCTGGCCCTCGCCCTTCGCCGCCAGCTGCTCGGCCATCTTCCAGTCCACCGCCGCGATGTAGTCGCGGTCCTTCTGGGCGGACGTGACCTCGAGCTTGCCGATGGCCTTCTCGGTGTTGTAGGAGGTGAAGAAGACCCACCCGTTCGAGACGAGCTTGCCCGCGTCGCCGAGGTCGTAGTCGAAGGGCGGCATCAGGATCTGCCAGCCGATCGACATCTCGCCCGTCTTCGGGTCGACCTTGATGCCGGTCACGACGCCCTTGTAGTCGGTCCCGTACTTCGCGACCTCGACCGCCGTGCCCTTCGGGATGGGAATCGAGAAGCGCGAGGCCATGACCGAGTACTCGGTGTTGGGGGTGACGAACGCCGAGCCGTGGTTCCCGGACACGTTCGGCACGGGCCCGATGATCTGCTTGGTCTTGAAGTCGCGCAGGTCGATCCGGGCGATGCGGGCGTTCATGTCGTTGATGAAGAGCCAGCGCCCGTCGTAGTCGCCGTTCGTCTCGGAGAGCGCCGGGTGGTGAGCGTCGCCCCAGGTGAGGTCGCCCAGCATCTTCTTCGAATCGTCGTCGAAGCCGTAGCCGGTGGCGGGGTACGGGGTGAACACGGGGATCGTGGAGATGTGGCGCCCCGAGGGGAGCCCGTACACGTACATCTGCCCCGAGTGGCCGCCCGAGGCGAACAGGTAGTACTCGTCCAGGTCGCCCGGGGCGACGTAGACCTTCATGGCCGCCGTCGCCACGTCGGACACGGCGGCGCCCTTCTTCGCCCCCTTCGGGGCGCTCGGGGCGCAGCGGCCCGCGAGCAGCCCCAGGGCCACGATCCCGGCCACGGTGGCGAGGATCGCGCCCTTGCCTCTCATCTTCATCACTGCCTCCTTCGGTTGCCTCATGAGTACAGCCCGACGAATGACGCGAACGACGAACGACGGAACGAGCGTGACCCAGAGCCTAGTGCTGGCGGCTCTCGATCACCTGCCCGGGATTGAGCTTCGCCTCGCCGGCCTTCAGCTTCTGGTGCTCGGCGAAGGCCTCGCGGAGCTTCCCGACCGCGACTGCCTTCTCCTCCGGGGTGAGCACGATCTGCCGGGTCAGCACGACCTGCATGGTCCCGCTCGGCTCCTTGATGAAGTCGTCGAGGGTGCGGCCGAACCGCGTCTGCACGTCCTCGACCGCGGTCGAGAGGTCGGGGCCGATCTGGGCCGGGCTCTTCACGCCGAGGGCCGAGATCGAGTGGCAGACGAAGCAGCCGGTCTTCACGAACCAGGCCCCGGGGCCCTCCTTCATGCGCGTTTCGGCTTCCTTCTCCTCAGCGGTCTGCGGGTCGGTGCGGGGCACGCCGGGGACCAACGAGGCGGGGACGGGGGCCTTGCGCCACGACAGGATCAGCATGGCCAGCGCCTGTGCGTCCTTCGTGTTGAAGTTGAAGTTGGGCATGACGGTGTCCTGGACGAGGGCGCGGGGGTCCTTGAGGTGCGCCACGTGCCAGGCGAAGGTCGTCTTCTGCCCCGAGAGCCGGCCGTACTCGTACTGCTCGGCCGCCTTGTCGCCCACGAAGGTGAGGTCGGGGCCGATCGTGCCGCCGCGGCCGTTGATCACGTGGCAGGCGCGGCAGCCCTTGTCGTGCACCAGCTTCTTCGCGTGGTTGATGAAGTCGGCGCCCTTGGTCTCGCGGTCGTAGCGGTGGCAGACGTTGCAGCTCATCTGCATGAGCGCGGCCTTGTTCTCGACGAGCGAGTAGGCCTCGCCCATGCCCTTGCCGAGGACCGGCTCCTCCCAGAACTGGACGGGGCCGTGGGCGGGCTCCATGTCGACCGCGAAGCCCTGCCCGCCGTGGCAGGACGTGCAGCCGTAGGTCTCGGGCGGGTGGGTGCGCAGCATCTCCTGCGGGTGGGTCTTCCAGGGGTTGTCCGCGGACTCGAAGCCCTTCCAGCGGGTCGCCTGGTGGCAAGTCACGCAGCGGTCCGCCCGTCCCATGGCCGGGACCCAGATCTGCTGCATCCCGGAGGGGACGGTCTTCGCGAGGTCGGCGCCGTACTTCTCGGTGACGAGCTGCTTGAACTGCGCCTGGTACCACCGCCACTCGTGCTCGCGGTCGTTGCGCAGGAAGAGGATGGTGGCCACGACGAGGACGAGGCCGATCGCCGCCAGCACGGGCCGGTCGAGACGGGGATAGGGCGAGTCGGTGCGCTTCTCCATGGTCAGATCCTCGTGGGGAGCTCCGGCCACGCCTGCCAGGGCCAGTAGAACTGCCAGGACGGCCCGCGCAGGAACGTGCCGACGATGGTGAGGAGGACGACGACGAGCACGGCGAGCAGGAAGACCGCATTCTGCTTCCGCCGGCTGCCGTGGAACCAGACGCCGGTCGCCTCGGCCGGGGACTTGTCGAGCCAGGGCCAGGCGGTGAGGACGGCGAGGATGAGCCCGGGGAGGATTACGCCGCCGAGGAAGGCGCCGTTCACCGTGAAGCCGGCGATCGTGAACGTGGTGTCGGTGACGATCTCCTGCAGCCAGAGGAAGTACCACGGCGCCTTGGCCGGGTTCGGGGTCACCAGCGCGTTGGCCGCCTCCTCGAGTGGCGAGCGGATGAAGGAGGCGAGCACGCTGATCACCGCGAAGGTGCCGAGCACCGCGACCGCGGCGCGGCGGACGAGGTCGGGCATGGAGTTCACGGTGAGGTCGCGGGCCTCGAGGCTCGCGGCACGGATGGTCGGGGCGGTGCCGCGGGCGACGCCGAGGAGCGTGTAGGTCTTCGTCTTGACCGGCTGCTCCTCCGCCTTCTCCCGCAGGGTGGCCACGCGGTCCACGCGGGCGAGGCCGCCGTCCTTGCGGATCCGCCACATGTGGTAGGCGAAGAGCGCGCCCAGGAGGCCGGGCAGGAAGATCACGTGCAGGACGTAGAAGCGGATGAGCGTCGCCTGGTCGATGCCGCGGCCGCCGATCAGGAGCTCCCGGATGCGGGGCCCGGCGTAGGGGACGGCGGCGGCGATGTTGGTGCCGACCGTGACCGCCCAGTAGGCGAGCTGATCCCACGGCAGCAGATAGCCGGTGAAGGAGAGGAACAGGGTCAGGAGGAGCATCACGACGCCCATCACCCAGTTCCACTCGCGGCGCTGGCCGTGCCCGGCGCCGTTCTTGTACGCGCCGGTCAGAAACACCCGCACGAGGTGCAGGAAGACAGCGGCGACCATGAGGTGCGCGGAGAGGCGGTGGACGGAGCGGATCCAGGAGCCGAACGTCACGACCCACTCGATGTCCTTCACCGAGCCGTAGGCCCTCTCCACCGACGGCACGTACAGGAAGAGGAGCGGGAGGCCGGAGACGACGAGCAGGAGCAGCAGAGCGGCGCTGATCGTGCCCAGCCAGAACGAGTAGTTCCAGTCGAGCGAGGGCTTGAAGACCTTGGCCGGGAACCAGTGCAGCGCGAAGTTGGCGACGATCGCGTCGCCGGCCTCGCGGTCGGATCGGGGCTTGAAGCTCCAGAAGGGCTTCGGGTGGACGCCGGGGGCGCTCGCGGCCTCGGCGGGGGGCGTCTTGGGAGCGGTGGCCATGGCGTTCCTCCTCAGGCCACCGTCAGGCGGAAGTCACGGCCGACCTCGTTCACCAGGTCGACCACGAGCTGCCCGTCGTCCGGAGAGACGGTGAGGTGATACCAGGCGAGGGCCTTCGGCGCGGGACCGGAGACGACCTTGCCGTCGCCGGTGTACTTCGAGCCGTGGCAGGGGCAGGCGAAGCGGTGGGTCACGCGCATCGGCGCCCCGCCGACCTCCATCGTCTCCGGCTGCGGCAGGGCCTCGGCGCGGACGGTGCAGCCGAGGTGCGTGCAGACAGCGGAGACGGCGTGGAAGACCTTGCCCTCTCGGAAGACGAAAAGCCGCTGCTCGGGCAGGAACTTGAGGCCGTCCGGGAAGTCGGTGGGCAGGCCGAGCTTCACCGTGGTCGGGGCGTCGTAGGAGACGTTGGGCAGCAGCGACCGCAGCGAGGCCGCGGTCTGCGTCCCGATGCCGACCACCCCGGCCCCGATCCCCATCTTGACCAGGAACTCGCGGCGGTCCTTCTTCTCTTCGGTCATACGCTCTCCTTGGCCGTCGCGCCGACGGTCGGCGCGGGGGGAGCGAAGCGTTCCAGGATCTGGAAGCGCTCCATGGTCATGGCGTCGGTGGGGCAGCGGACGGCGCACAGGCCGCAGCGGATGCAGCGGTCGTCGTCCTTGATCATGGCGCTGAGGGGCAGGCCATTCGCCTCGGCCCGCGCCGCGAGCTCGGCCTTCTCGGCGGCCGGCAGCTCGAGCGACTCGAAGGGGACGATGGCGAGGCAGTACTCGGGGCAGACGTCCACGCACCGGCTGCAGAGCACGCACGTCTCCGGGTCGTAGATCGTCTGGACGTGGCAGACGAGGCAGCGCGCGCCCTGGCGCACGGCGGCGGCCGGCTCGTAGCCCGTCTCCACCTCGGCGATGCCGGTGCGCCGGCCGATGTCGAGGGTGGGCGGGGTCTCGCGGTCGAGCACCTCGAAGCCGGCGAGCATGCGGTAATCGCGGGTCGGGATCTTCTCGACCTCGAGGGTGACCTCGAGGCCCGCGTGCTCCTTCGCGAGGTGCTC
The DNA here is from genome assembly GCA_041489115.1 of Vicinamibacteria bacterium. Taxonomy (GTDB): domain Bacteria; phylum Acidobacteriota; class Vicinamibacteria; order Fen-336; family Fen-336; genus DATBSL01. Next base: position 5,651 of record JBGPQQ010000161.1, read on the forward strand.
GTGGATGGAGCGGGCGGCCAGCTTGCCGTTCGCGACCGCCTCGATCAGGTTGCGGGGGCCGAAGGCCACGTCGCCCCCGGCGTAGACGCCCTTCGCCGAGGTGGCGAGCGTCTGCGTGTCCACGCGGATCGTCCCGCCCGGCGTGAGCTCGACGCCGTCCCCGGGCTTCAGGAAGGACAGGTCCGGCCGCTGGCCGATGGCGAGGACGCAGGCGTCGGCGTCGAGGGTCAGCACGTCCTCGTCGTCGTAGCGCGGGCTAAAGCGCCCGTTCTCGTCGAAGACCGACAGCACGCCCCGCAGCTCAATCTGGTGCAGGCGCCCGCGCGCCCCCGCATGGGGGTCGCCGAGGAACCGCTTCGGGCCGCGGCGGGGCAGGAAGGCGACGCCCTCCTTCCTCGACTCCTCGAACTCCTCGTGCCCCTGCGTCGTCTGGAGCCCGGGCATCTCGGCGAAGGTCTCCAGCGAGACGATCGTGACTTCGGTGGCGCCTCCGCGAAGGGCAGCGCGCGCCGAGTCGAAGGCCTCCTTCATGCGCGCGTCGGTCTCGCCGGCGAGCTCCTGCGCCTCCTCCTCGCGGCCCAGACGGAGCGCCGTGCGAGCGGCGTCGAAGGCGACGAAGCCGCCGCCGATCACGACCACCCGCCGGCCCAGGTTCATGCGGTAGCCGCGGTTCACGTTGAGCAGGTAGTCCATGGCCTTGACGACCCCGTCGAGCTCGACGCCGGGGACCTGCAGGTCGCGGCCCTTCGAGACGCCGACGGAGAGGAAGACGGACTCGAAGCCCTGCCCGCGGAGCTCGGCCAGGCCGAAGGACGGGGTCAGGGCGACCCCGGAGCGCAGGGTCACCCCGAGCGAGACGATCTTCTGGATCTCCTCGTGGATGAGCGTGCGGGGCAGGCGGTACTCGGGGATGCCGAAGCGCATCATCCCACCCGGCTCCGGCGAGGCGTCGAAGACCGTGACGTCGTAGCCGAGGAGGGCGAGGTCGTGGGCCGCGGACATACCGGCGGGGCCCGCCCCGATCACCGCCACCTTGCGACGCGGGCCTCTGGCCTGACCGGAGAGGGGGGCGACCGGGAGGTGGCCGCGGTAGAGGTTGCCCTCGAGGATGGGCTGCTCCCGCAACCGGTCCTGGGTGCCGGGCCGGACCGACTCGACCCCGTACTGCTCCGTGACGTAGCGCTTCAGAGCGCGGATCGAGATCGGGGCGTCGATGCTGCCGCGCCGGCAGGCGTCTTCGCAGGGCGCGGCGCACACGCGGCCGCAGACCGAAGCGAAGGGGTTGGGGGCCCGCGCGACGAGGAAGGCTTCCTCGTCGCGCCCTTCGGCGATCAGCTGGACGTAGCGGCCGGCGTCGGTCCGGACGGGGCAGCCGGCTTGGCACTTGACCTGGGCCTTCCAGTGGTCGAGGTCGGGGAGTTGCACACGAACGGGCATGTCTTCACCTCGCGTGGTGCGAAGCGACTTTCCGCCGGGCGGGTCCCGCGGGGTATGACGACGGTCATGGGAGGGGCGGCCCGACGGCCGGGCCCCGCGTGGTACGATCCTCGCCATCCCCGGAAGGAGCGTCGATGAGATCTAGACTGCTCGCCGTCGTGATCCTGTCCGCGGCGCCGGCCGCGGCGCAGCAGGACTTCTCGCAGGTCGAGATCAAGGCCGAGAAGATGGCCGGGGGCG
>JBGPQQ010000162.1:0-7298 GCA_041489115.1 Vicinamibacteria bacterium
CCATCCAGCGCCTCGGCGCGGAGAAGATCGGCGAGAAGTACGGCAACCTCTTCGAGATGTACGAGCGGATCACCGCCGAGGACCCGTACAAGATCCCGATGCGGATCTACCCGGCCTCGCACTACACGATGGGCGGGCTCTGGGTGGACTACAACCTCATGAGCACGATCCCGGGCCTCCTCGTGGGCGGCGAGGCGAACTTCTCCGACCACGGCGCGAACCGCCTCGGGGCCTCGGCGCTCATGCAGGGCCTCGCCGACGGCTACTTCATCCTCCCCTACACCGTCGGCCACTACCTGGCGTCGAACAAGTTCGAGAAGGTGGACGAGAGCCACCCCGAGGCCAGGGCGGCGGTCGCCGCGGTCGAGGGGCGGATGAAGACTCTCCTCTCCATGAAGGGCAAGCGCACGGTCACGTCCTTCCACCGCGAGCTCGGGAAGATCATGTGGGAGCACTGCGGCATGGGCCGCAACAAGGCCGGCCTCGAGCAGGCGCTCCAGAAGATCCCCGCGCTCCGCGAGGAGTTCTGGCGCAACCTGAACGTCCCGGGGAGCGCCGACGACCTCAACCAGTCGCTCGAGATGGCCGGCCGCGTGGCCGACTTCCTCGACCTCGGCGAGCTCATGTGCCAGGACGCCCTCGAGCGAGAGGAGTCCTGCGGCGGCCACTTCCGCGAGGAGTACCAGACCGCCGAGGGCGAGGCGGTGCGCGACGACGAGCGCTTCTGCCACGTGGCGGCCTGGGAGTACGCCGGGGAGGGGAAGAAGCCGATCCGGAACGTCGAGCCCCTCGAGTTCAAAGACGTGCCTCTGCAGACCCGGAGCTACAAGTGAGCGGCAACGGCAAGAGCATGAACCTGACATTGCACGTCTGGCGCCAGAAGAACACCTCCGACAAGGGGCGGTTCGTCACCTACCAGGCGAAGACCGTCAGCCCCGACATGTCCTTCCTCGAGATGCTGGACGTGGTCAACGAGGAGCTCACCACGAAGGGCGAGGAGCCGATCGCGTTCGACCACGACTGCCGCGAGGGCATCTGCGGCACCTGCAGCATCGTGGTGAACGGCCGGCCCCACGGGCCGCGCACGCGCACCACCGCCTGCCAGCTCCACATGCGGACCTTCAAGGACGGCGACACCCTCGTCATCGAGCCCTGGCGGGCGAAGGCCTTCCCGGTCGTCAAGGACCTGATCGTGGATCGCAGCGCCCTCGACCGGATCATCTCGGTGGGCGGCTTCGTTTCGGTGCCCACGGGCAGCGCTCCCGACGGGAACGCGATCCCGGTGCCGAAGGAAAGCGCCGAGCTCGCCATGGACGCGGCCGCCTGCATCGGCTGCGGGGCATGCGTCGCCGCCTGCCCCAACGCCTCGGCGATGCTCTTCACCGGGGCCAAGGTCTCGCAGATGGCCCTCCTGCCCCAGGGCCAGCCGGAGCGCTACATCCGCGTGCGCAAGATGGTTGCGGCCATGGACGACGCCGGCTTCGGCGGCTGCACAAACCACGGCGAGTGCGAGGCGGCCTGCCCGAAGGGCATCAAGCTCGACGTGATCGCCCGGATGAACCGCGACTTCCTGAAGGCGAGCCTCATGGGCGCCGAGGAGTCGAAGGGCGGCGTTGGAGCCGGATAGGCGACGGGCGCGAGCGTAGCGGGATTCACTCCCGCGTAGCGAGCGGGGGGTCTGGGCACCATACTCTGTTCGCGCGCAGCCGTAGCCGAGGGCATCACGGCAAGTGCGACTGGCGAACAGAGTATGGTGGGGGGTGTGGCGCAACACCCCCCAGAAGAGAATCAGATGAACAGGTGCTCGTCGTCCTCGCCGTGTCCGCGGCGGCGGGGGGGCGCCCTACGGCCGAGCTGGAAGTAGACGTCCATCCCCCGCTGCAGCCCCTTCAGGAACGCGACGATCCCGCCGATCCGCTTGAGCGGCCGCACCACGAGCTGCTGGACCGTGGCCGTCGTCTCCTCGATCTTCTCGATCGTGTCGGCCAGCACCAGGTCGAGCCGCCGGGCCTGAAGCGTCGCCAGGTCGGCGATCTCGGCGGCGGCGCGGCTGACGCGGTTGAAGTTCTCGAGGGCGGGCGAGATCTCCCGGTCGAGCCGCACCTGCAGCGCGTCCACCCGCTGCCCGAGCCGGCGCCCGTACACGACGAGGCTGATGAGGAAACCCGCCTGGACGACCGAGGCGAGGGCGATGACGCCGAGGAAAAAGATCCCCCAGGACTCCATGGAGCGCTACATCTTCTCTTTCTCGTCGCGATAGGTCTGGCGGCCGGCCTCGACCGCCGCCGACAGGCGGTCGCGCCGCTTCTCGAGAGCCTCCCGCTGCCGCTCCACGTAGCCCGAGGCGTCTTCTGCCACCTCGCGCCCCTTCTCGATCGCCTGCTCGCCGAGGCGGCGGCCGCGGTCGGCCGTCTCCCGCAGCTTCTCGCCCAGCATGTCGCGGGTCTCCCGCCCCGAGCGCGGGGCGAACAGGACCGCGAGGGCGGCCCCCGAGAGGGCACCGAGCAGAAAGGAGAGAACGACCCCGGACGTCCCGGCGTTGCGCTCGTCGTTCGACATGCAGGCCTCCCGCCCCGACGCGACCGGGCGTCGTGGACGAAGCTTAGTTCAGACGCGTGCCGGGCCGCAAGAGCGTCACCACGACGTCATGGCTCGGGGTTGTCGAGGACGGCGAGGGCCTTGCTGAAGCGGCCCGCGTGGCTGCGCTCCGCCTTGGCGAGCGTCTCGAACCAGTCGGCGATCTCGGGGAAACCCTCCTCGCGGGCGGTCTTGGCCATGCCCGGGTACATCTCCGTCGACTCGTGCGTCTCGCCCTCGATCGCGGTTAGCAGATTCCTCCGCGTGTCGCCGAACGGGAGGCCGGTGGCCGGGTCGCCGGCCGGCTTCAGGAAGTCCAGGTGCCCGAAGGCGTGGCCCGTCTCCGCCTCCGACGTGTCGCGGAAGAGGCCTCCGAGGTCGGGATGTCCCTCGATGTCGGCCGTGCGCGCGTAGTAGAGGTAGCGCCGGTTGGCCTGGCTCTCCCCGGCAAAGGCGGCCTTCAGGTTCTCGTGGGTCTTCGTTCCCTTCACGTTCTTCATCGGAGCCGCCCTCTTGGATCCCTCCATTATGGCTATACTGTCCATTCCATGTCGCACGTCATCGCCCTGGTGGACGACCTCATGTCCCTGAGCCGCATCCGGGAGGCCGCCCGCGGTGCCGGCGCCGGGGTCCGGGCCGTGCGTGGTACGACGGACCTCGTGAGCGCCGCCCACGGCGGCGGCCGGCTCGTCCTGGTCGATGCCGACAGCTCCCGGCTCCCCTGGGCGGAGGCTGTGGGCGCGCTCCGCGCCGACCCGTCCCTCGCCGCCCTCCCCGTCGTCGCCTTCCTGAGCCACGTCCACGCCGACCGGGCCGAGGCCGCGCGAGCCGCGGGCTGCACCCGCGTCCTGTCGCGCGGCGCCTTCGTCCACGAGCTCCCGCGGCTGCTGGCCGCCGCCGCCCCCGTCACCACCCTCGAGGAGAACGACCGGTGAGCACGACACTGCGCCCCCTCCCCTTCCTTCTCGTCCTCGCCGCGTGCGGCGGCGCCTCGACGCCGCCTCCGCCGGTGGCCACGGCGACCCCCTCACGCACGGCGGACGACCTGCGGCCGCTGTCCTCGCGGCAGGGCGCGGCTCCCGCGGCGCCGGCCGGCGCTCCGGCCGGCCCGGCTGACGCTTCGGCGCCGCTGCCTCCCGGCCACCCCCCGCTCCAGGGTGCGCCCACGCAAGCCGCGCCCCTGCCCTCCGGCCACCCCCCGATTGGCGAGCCCGTGCCGGGTGCGAAGTCGACGGGCAGCATCAACGGCACGATCACTCTCTCGCCGGCGCTGAAGGTGGGCCCCTCCGACGTCCTGTACGTCATGGCGAAGAAGGGCACCGCCACCCTCGCGGTGCGGCGGGTGGACAAGCCGTCTTTCCCGTCCGCGTTCGAGATCTCGGGCGGCGACGCGATGGTGGGCGGCGGGTCCTTCGCGGGCCCCGTCGACGTGGTCGCGCGCGTGTCCCGGACCGGGGACGCGATCCCCGCGAAGGGCGACCTCGAGGGCGTGGCGAAGAACGTCAAGGTCCCCTCGAAGAACGTCAGGCTGACGATCGACACCGTCCGGCAGTAGGCAGTACGCACCAGGCAATCCTCGACTACGAGGCCCGATGACACGGTTCGTGCACGGGAGGGGAGCATGAGCGCGGGAAGCCGGCGGGAGTTCCTCGGGGAATTGGCAGGCGGGACGGTCGCGGCGGGCCTCGCGCCGGGAGCGGCGTCCGGCGCGCCCCTCTCTCTCACCGACCGCGTGGCCCGCGCCATGCTCTCGACGCAGCGGGCGGCGTGGGAGCAGGGCGTCGCCGCCCAGGCTTTCCTCGAGCGCGGGGACATGGACATGGTGGTCCTTCTCGCCCGCGAGGCGGCCCTGCGGCAGAGCGAGGACGGCCGCCTCGCGAACTTCGGCGAGCCCGACAACGTCACGGACATGGCCGCGAACGGCGAGCCCGTGCTGCGGGCCAGCCAGCACCTCGGGGACCCGGGGCTCCGCGCAGCCTCGGACTGCATGCTCGAGTACCTGCTGAAGCGCGCCCCGCGCTGCGCGGACGGCACGATCCACCACGTGTCGAACAAGCCCGAGCTGTGGATCGACTCGATGTACATGGCCCCGCCCTTCCTCGCGGTGGCGGGACAGCCGGCGGAGGCCCTGCGCCAGGTCGAGGGGCTGCGGCGCCGTCTCTGGGCCCCCTCGAAGCGCCTCTTCTCGCACATCTGGGACGAGGGGCGGCGGCAGTTCGTGCGCAGGGCCTTCTGGGGCGTAGGCAACGGCTGGGCGGCCGCGGGGATGGTCCGCGTGCGCGCGGCTCTGCCCCCATCGATGGCGACGGAGCGGGACCGCCTCGCCGGCTACGTCCGCGAGACGATCGAGGGTTGCCTCACCCACCAGCGGCCGGACGGGCTCTTCCACGACGTGCTCGACGACGCGTCCACGTTCGTGGAGACGAACCTCGCCCAGATGCTGGCGTACTCGATCTACCGGGGGACCCGCGAGGGCTGGCTCGAGCCCCGCTTCCGCGCCGCCGCCGAGCGGCTGAGGGCGGCCGCGCTCGCAAAGGTGGACGCCGAGGGCTACGTGCGGGGGGTCTGCGGCTCCCCCACGTTCGACCGGCCCGGCACGGCCACCGAGGGGCAGGCCTTCTGTCTCCTGATGGAAGCGGCGCGGGCCGGGTGAGCCCCGATCGCGACAGTGATCACTATTGAACAGTCTTTCATTGCCCCCGCACGTATGCTAGTGTACGGACAGTGGGGTGGGCATCGACCGCCCCCTAGTACATCCTTTCAGACGTCGGGAGCGTGGGCACAGCCGGACCAGCCGGGCGCTCCCGTACGACCGACGCACCCGGAGGACGAAGAAACATGAGAACGAAGTTCGTAGCCATGCTCGCTCCGGCCCTCGCCCTGGGCGTCCTCGCGGTCTCCGCCGAGGCGCAGCAGCACAGGGCGACGCGGCTGGGCAACCCCGCCACCCGCTTCGCGCCGCCGCTGAAGAAGTCCGACGACCTGCGGGTGCTCCTGCGCAGCGACAAGATGAAGGCCGACGTGGCGGCGATCCTGAACGAGGTCGGCTGGAAGGGCAACCACGAGGACGTCGACCGGGCCGCCGCGACCGCCGAGATCTCGGAGGTCCAGGTCCCGACCGGGACCCGCCTCCCCTTCATGGCGTCGCGCAAGAACAGGAAGCCTCACGCTCTCGTGGACGTGCTCTGGGCCGGCCCGAAGCCGATCGACGCATTCGCGTTCGAGTTCTCCTCGAACTGCGTGCGGTATCGGCTGGCGACGCCCAAGATCTGCAGCAACTTCTGGATCGAGGACCTCGGCAAGGACACCGCTGACTCGAAGTGCGCCCCGGCGCCGCCCCCGCCGCCGGTCGTCTCCGTGAGCGGCGCGGGCGAAGCCTGCGTGACGCAGCCGGTCGAGTACGCGGTGAACGTGAAGAACCCGCCGGCCGACGGCCAGGTCACCTTGTACGTCAACGGCAAGGAGACCGTGAGCGACCGGCTGACGGACGGCGCCTTCAAGTTCACGTTCGCCGGTGCGCCGACCCCGGGCACGTACGAGGTCAAGGCGGTTTCGGGCGGCGTGAGCAGCACGACGACGGTGCGGGTGAAGCCCTGCCCGCCGATCTGCAGCCTCGCAGCGTCCCCGGTCCCGGCCAGGGCGGGCAAGCCACTCACGGTCGATCTCACCGGCTCCCGCGTCGCCGCGGGCGTCAAGGGCGGCATCAAGTCGGCGAAGGTCGAGGTCGTGGACGCGAAGGGTACGGTGGTGGACACCTTCGAAATGGGCGCGGCCGGCCTGAGCCGGAGCGACGTCGTGATCAAGAAGGGCGCCCACACCCTCCGGGCGGTGGTGACCGACGAGGCCGGACAGGTCTCCACGAACACCTGCGAGACGCCGGTGGACGTCAAGGGCGGCTTCCCGATCTTCGTGGGCGGCTACCTCGGCAAGGAGCGCCTGACCCACGACAACGCCGCGGACCACGACGACATCAACCCGTTCACGCCCTTCTCGCGTTGCGCCCCGGAGGTCGGCTTCGAGGTCGGCGTGCAGCCCAAGATCGGCGACAACGCCGAGTTCGAGGCGGCCCTCGGCGTGAAGTTCCCGTTCGAGAACGACGCGCACACCGCCCTGTTCGCGGACGCCGCCGTGAACCGCATCCTGAGCCGCGGCTTCTTCGGCGGAGGCATCTCCTGGTGGGACATCGGGAAGGACTCGAGCGGCGTGGGCCTCCTGCTCCAGGCCGGCTACGACCTCACGAAGAACGGCAAGTGGCAGCTCGTCGGCCAGACGCGCGTGCCGTTCTTCAACCAGCTCGACAATATCGAGAACAACTACCAGTTCTGGGGCGGGGTCCGCTTCCGGCCGAACAGCTGGAAGTAGTCGCCTGAAACGGGCGCAAGCGCCCGCAAGGCCCTCGCCGGCCGGAGCCGGCGAGGGCCTTTTTTTCCCCCGGCCCGGCGCCCCCTCCCGGAGATGGCCTGCCGCGGCGGTGAGCGAGCGAGGAAACGACCCGGGACGCCCACCCGGCGGGCGCCCGACAGGCAACCGCTGCCGCTTACCGGCCCGCGGCTGCCTCCATGAGCCTCCGGATGGACGGGCGGTAGGCCACCTCGAGCGCCGTGACCGGCCCGAACACGCGGACGTGCCCTGCGACGGCGCCGTGCAGCGGGAGCGCCACGTACGTCCGGGCGAGGTCGTCGAACGACAGCGAGTCCAAGTCCAGCTCGACGCTGAGGTAG